>SPBV01000253.1 GCA_004525885.1 Nitrosomonadales bacterium | reverse complement strand
TGCCGGGCGACAATGTGTCGGTAACGGTGAGTTTAATAGCGCCGATCGCAATGGAAGATGGTTTACGTTTTGCTATCCGTGAGGGTGGTAAGACCGTTGGTGCGGGTGTAGTGGCAAAGATTATTGAGTGACGATAGAATTTAAGGAGGCAGGAGTCAGGATTAAGTGCTAAATGCGCGTATCGTTGAATCCCGAATCCTCAATCCTGAGGTTAGAACATGCAAAGCCAGAAAATACGTATTCGTTTAAAAGCGTTTGATTATCGGTTGATAGATAAGTCCGCAATGGAAATTGTTGAGACTGCAAAGCGTACTGGTGCTGTGGTAAAGGGACCCATACCATTGCCAACGCGTATTGAGAGATTTGATGTGCTGCGTTCGCCACATGTTAATAAGACCTCGCGTGATCAATTTGAGATTCGTACTCACTTGCGCCTGATGGACATTATGGATCCTACTGATAAGACCGTAGATGCGTTGATGAGATTAGATTTACCAGCGGGTGTTGATGTAGAAATAAAATTATGAAATTAGATTGAAATTTTCATTAACTTTTTTTGGTAAAAATTCATAAAAAAAAGTTAAGGTGTTAATAGAGTGTCGGTCAATTGTAATCGGCACCTTTAAATAAAGGTAATTTAAAATGAGTTTAGGATTAGTCGGCCGTAAAATCGGCATGACACGTATTTTTACTGATGATGGCCATAGCCACCCGGTGACGGTGCTTGACGTATCTAATAATCGCGTCACACAAATTAAGGTACCTAAGATAGATGGGTATTCAGCAGTACAAGTAACTTTTGGTAAGCGGCGTGCCAATCGTGTTAACAAACCGTCCGCTGGACATTTTGCCAAGGCTGCAGTCGAGGCGGGTCACATACTCAAGGAATTCCATGTAACAGAGGAACAGTTAGCTAGTCTGAAGGCTGGCGCTGTTGTAAGTGTAGATATCTTTCAAGTTGGTCAGAGAGTAGATGTAACCGGTGTCACTATTGGCAAGGGTTTCGCTGGCGTGATCAAGCGCCATCACTTTTCTTCAAATCGTGCTAGTCATGGTAACTCGAAAGCTCACAATAAGCCTGGTTCTATAGGTATGTGCCAAGACCCTGGGCGTGTACTTCCTGGTAAACGCATGTCTGGACATTTAGGTAGCGTCCAGCGGACAACCCAGAATCTGGAAGTCTTGCGGATTGATTTCGAGAGAGGATTACTTCTCATAAAGGGTGCAATTCCAGGCTCAAGAGGTGGTGATGTAGTAGTGCATCCAAGTTTTAAGATTACTAGTATAAGCATTAAGCATGCTATCAATAGTGATGTTCAAGGCGATGGTAAGAATAGTGGCGCACAGACCAACAAGAAGGTGGGCGCATAATGGATCTTAAACTTCTTGGTGATAATGGCCAATCCACCACATCTATTTCTGCTTCTGATACCCTGTTTGGTCGTGAATACAATGAGGCTCTAGTTCATCAGATAGTAACGGCTTATATGGCCAACGCGCGTAGCGCTAACCGTGCGCAAAAGGGGCGTTCAGATGTTAGTAAATCTACTCGTAAACCATGGCGACAAAAAGGTACTGGGCGTGCTCGTGCAGGTATGGCTTCCAGTCCATTATGGCGTGGGGGCGGCAAAATATTTCCCAATAGTCCGGAAGAGAATTTTAGTCAGAAGGTAAACCGTAAGATGTATCGTGCAGGTATGAGTGCTATTTTGTCTCAACTTGTACGTGAAAGTCGTTTATCTGTTGTAGAAAACTTTATCGTAGACAGCCCTAAAACAAAATTGCTATCACAAAAACTTAAAGATATGGGATTGGGTGAGGTCATGATTATCACAGATAATGTAGATGAAAATCTTTATCTGTCGTCACGTAATCTTCCGCATGTGATGGTAGTAGAAGCGGGCCATGCTGATCCTGTAAGTCTTTTGCGCTTTGAAAATGTGTTAATAACTCAGGGTGCCATAACAAAAATTGAGGAGATACTAGCGTGAGCGTGCAAGTTTATAGTCAAGAGCGCTTGATGCAAGTAATATTAATGCCTCAGGTTTCCGAGAAGGCTACATATATTGTAGAAAAGAATAACCAGATAATTTTTCGTGTAATACAAGATGCCACGAAGCCTGAGATTCGGGCAGCTGTTGAGTTAATGTGGAAAGCACAAAATATAGAAGTGACGGGTGTGCAAGTTGCAAACGTTAAGGGTAAAGCAAAAAGGTTTGGTCGCTTTATGGGGCGCCATAGTAACTGGAAGAAGGCGTATGTCAGTATAAAAACTGGTCAGGAAATTAACTTTTCTGAAATTGGCCAAGTGGAGGGCAAATAATGGCGTTGATTAAAGTCAAACCAACTTCTCCTGGCCGTCGTGGCGTTGTTAAGGTAGTTAATTCTGACCTTTACAAGGGGGCTCCTTATTCTAAACTGTTGGAGAAGCAAAATCGCACAGCTGGACGCAATAATAGTGGACGTATTACTACGCGTCACATGGGTGGCGGCCACAAGCAACATTATCGTAAAGTAGATTTTTGTCGCAAGAAGGACGGTATAATTGCTAAAGTTGAGCGGTTAGAATACGACCCAAACCGAAGTGCAAATTTAGCGCTGCTTTGTTATGTTGATGGTGAGCGAAGCTATATTATTGCGCCCAAGGGAGTTATTGTGGGGATGCAACTAATAAGTGGCGTAGATGCGCCGATCAAGAATGGTAATGCACTACCATTACGTAATATTCCAGTTGGTAGCACAATCCGCTGCGTTGAAATGTCGCCTGGAAAAGGTGCGCAACTTGCGCGTTCAGCTGGCACATCAATACAACTGCTGGCACGTGATGGGGATTACGCACAATTGCGTCTTCGTTCTGGCGAAATTCGAAAAGTACACCTTGATTGTCGCGCAACAATTGGAGTAGTTGGCAATGAAGAAAATAATCTTAGATCCATTGGTAAGGCGGGCGCACAGCGATGGCGCGGTATTCGCCCTACAGTGCGTGGTGTGGTGATGAACCCAGTAGATCATCCGCATGGGGGTGGCGAGG
>SPBV01000304.1 GCA_004525885.1 Nitrosomonadales bacterium | reverse complement strand
TGAAGCTATTTCTTTATTCTCAACTTCCTGCAATTTATTAATCTGATAGTGCCAGTGAAAGAGATAGGATACCCAAGTCGCTATTCTGACCCCGCTCTAATTCTGGGAGAGCGTTGGATTTATTGGCTTACAGGTAAATTCAGTCCAGATCGCTCACTAAGAGTTCGATAGATTTATCCTAAATTAACATTGGTAAGTGCCTTTTTTATTGTGGTGAGATCAGAAATCATTTTCCCTCCCCTATTGTTGATACCCATATTTTTTAATGAATATAAAACCTTCTTAGCTAATAAATTATGTTTATTTAGTAAGGTTGCATCCTTCATGATCAATCGTCTAGCAAAGTATCTTGCGGGGATGTACCAAGGTTGTTCTGGTTCAGGGTCATTAGGGTCACGTACAAGCCATGGATTTCTGGTATGCTTGTATTCCTTAGCATCATTCTGAACTAATTTCGTCTCGACATCGTTGCCGTTTAGTGTATTTTCGTTTTTTGGTGTTATTTTTACTGTTGGCAGTGCTTGGTCAAACACCTTAATCAGGTTTGGTTCGCCAATAACTTTTGCATAACACAAGGCTGAACAGCTGAACATTTCTAATCGAGCGTAAATTTCTCTGTTATCAGATTCGGATAATTCTCCGCTATCACGCTCTGTTGTGTCACGTACTAGTTTTGCATCCTTCCATATTTTTCGATAACAACTTTCGTAAATAGCAAGGTCTTTTAAAGCTGATGCAGCAGCAATCTCACGAACAGTAAGCTGGTTTGTGGCAGAAGATTGGAGTAGCGGTACCGTCAATTTATAGTCCGCAATTGGCGAATGATCTCTGCCGAAATAATGATTCGGAGCGTAAAACCGTTGGAGGTCACGTCGAGCATGTGCTCGCAGCTGGTCAATCGCATGTTGTAAATTTACGGTCATTTTGTTGACCCAAAAATTCTATTATTCATAGACTCCACCACGCTGGCAGTATGTCCTTCTGATAAATATGCGTAACGCTTCGCCATCTGCAAGGCTTCATGTCATAGCACCTCTGCAATCTCGGCTAGGCTTGCCCATTGCTATTTTCTCGTATTATCTACATGCGTCTATTATAGATTGTCAGGATAATAGGAGCTAACGAAAAGATATCTTATCTTTCATCGCTCCATCAAAAATATCCCAGCAGGGAAGCTCTCTTTTATTTAAAATCAGGCTAGATATTCTTCGTCATCGTCTTTCACCAAAATTAAGGCGGAATTATCAGCTATCGATGCAACAAATGATTGATTGTCGAAGCCTGTTATTTTAGGCCCATGAAGCGGCTGGCAGAAACTATACGCGCTAGTCCACAAAATTTATACACTATCCGCTCTCACCCAGGTTGGATGTTATAGGCTTGATTTTCCGCTCGAAAAAGTTTTACCTTTCATCTATCTTTTTAATATGTTCATCGATACCATAAGATACGAACCATTTGTATATAGCAAGAATAGGTTGGCAGTTATGGAAATCGAAGCAATGTTTCAACAAGTTCCAGCTTGGCTCTTTTATGCCATCACGGTTGTCATTGTCCTGCTCTCGTTTGCATGTGGGGTTTTCTTTGGCCCCTCCATCCAAAAAGAGGGGGCGCATTCGGTAATAGAATCTGTTGTGGCTGCCATGTTTGTGATGCTCGCGCTCATACTAGCGCTTACATTTAGTTTGAGTGCCTCTCGGTTCGATAATCGGAAACAGGTGTTGTTAGATGAGGTCAACGCCATTGGAACAGCTTTTTTGCGTACAGATTTTCTCTCTGCATCCCAGCGTACGGCGTCTCGTAAGCTTCTTAAAGAGTACGTGGATATTCTAGTGGAGGCAGCAGCCTTACGGAACGAGAAAATATTAATACAGTTATTGGTGGATTCTGAAGCCATTCATAATCGGCTTTGGTCTCAAATCAACACTCTTCCGAAGCAAGACGTTAACTCTGTCTTGCTGGGGCTCTACATCCAGTCGTTGAACGATATCATTGATATCCACTCAAAGCGGTCGACAATCGTCTTACAACATCACATTCCCTGGCCCATCTGGGTGACACTCTTTATTGTAACAATGATGACGATGATGGGGGTTGGGTATCAATTCAAACATACCAAAACAAATAATTGGGTGAGTATTCTGTTGCTGGCTTTTTCGTTCTCGGCGGTCATCACACTTATTGAAGAACTTGACCGAACCTCATCAAACTTGCTCACGGTAAGTCAGAAGCCCATGATTAATTTTCAGAAAAAACTAAGCACCTCGGACTTATGAGACGACGTGCTTCGAACCAGTCGTCATCAAGTCCATTAACACCAAACCAGAAGTAGAAGCGGCCAACATTCTTAGAAAGTGCTAGGCAGTCAAGAAGCTCCTAGTA
>SPBV01000230.1 GCA_004525885.1 Nitrosomonadales bacterium | reverse complement strand
GCAAGAGATTGAGTAGGTCACTGACGTGCGTTGCAAGCTGGTTCTCAATCATGCGCATCGTCGCGCTCATGCCCTGTCCAGTAAGACCTCCATAGAGGAACTCCAGGGGAACTCCCAGAGCGGCCACGATGGACTTCTCTGCTTCTTGGAGCTCTCCGAGCGTGAGGAGTGCGCGCCCCTGGCCATTTAGCTGCGAGACCGTGAGTGGGATAGGCGCATACATGATGTGCAGTGGGTCGTTGCGCCATGCCTGGACATTGGTCTTCACGTTCTCCATCCACCGATTCAAGTTGATGGACTGGATAGGATCCCCGTTACCTGAAGCCGGGGCAGGAGACACGATACGGAAAGGTACGAGGTGCTCGAGCGCGATAGCCTCGTTCGCTTTTCGAAGAATCTGTGTATAGAAGAATCGGTCCAACGCCGGCAACACTGGAGGCAGACCCCACTGCGGATTGACGCCGGCAGGAGCGCTGTACTTCATATGGAAGATGGCATCGTGGGCGAACTTGAAGGGCTTCTTCTCTTTCACCGCTTTGAGAAATCCGATAGGCGACGTATCTACAAGATGCTTTTGTCCGCGGCGCAGACGAGAAGCATAATCCTCAGGTATGGTGTAGTAGTATACGGATTCACCTGTGAAAGGGTTGTGTTCGATATCGATGAGCTTTGGGTCCCATCGGATGAAGTTGATGTCCTTAGCCAGCATCAACTTTCGGTCATCGATATGCTCCTCGCGGGCGACTACTTTTTGGCTGCATCCCTGACAGCGGTACGTAAACGTGAAGGCCTGTATATCGAATGAGTAATCAATAAATTTGATGTTAGTAGATTGGCTGCATTTAGGGCACTTCAAAAAACGACTGAACGGTTGGTACATAGAACTAAAGGAGTTTCCATATACGTATTTGTCCAGAGTTGACTTCAACATAAATTCTTTTACGCGAATCGTTTTTTCGAGTAGGTCCTGATGCTGCTGCAGCAACGTGCTGTTCGTAGTGTCGTAGGTTATCTTCGTAATAGGATATTCTCCAAATTTACGAAGCGCAGCGAAGATGTGTGGACTGTTGTAAAACAGGTACTCGCACATCTTAAAGAGTTCCTTCAATCTCTTGGGTGCGTATAGCTGGCTGTAGGTGTAATATGGGTTAGAGTGGCCTACGCCACCAGTCATTTCAAGGGTTGTGTCGGACAGTGTTGGCATTGATTACTCTCTTTTTTTCACGCTACGACTAGACAAAGTATAACGGAAGGTCAACGACAATGAAAGCTACCCTGAGCCGTGCCGGAGAAGCCCCAATCTTTATTATCCCGGATGTTTCCCCACATCTTGCGCGGGTTTACGCGTCGGTTTACTTGAAAAAGCATAAAGCATGGATGTTTCCTGCATATCCCCCATTCCTAGAGATGGTCTTGAACGACCTCCGGGCACTCGACGTGGAATTCGACGAGCACGCCACAGACTATCTGGAAAAATTACCTACGCAAGCCCAGCTACTGAAGCAGGTAAAAGAAGCTCCGGTCCTGGGACCCTTCACCTCGTACGCCCACCAATTCGAGGGGACAGCAGAACTACTGAGAAATCCCCGCTGGGCTTTACGCTGGGAGATGGGGACAGGTAAGACCAAGGTTGCGGTCGACGCCCTCATACATTTACAGCGTAAAGCGTTGGTCATCGCACCTAGTATCGCTCTCGATAACTGGGTTAGAGAAGTTCGTGTCCAATCAGGTGGAACGCTAAGTGCGGTGGCAATAGAGGGAGCTACAAAAGCTAAGAAATTAAAGATAGTTGAGCGTGCTATCGCCGGGGAGTTTGATGTGGTTGTAGCTTCCTACGACATGGCTAGACTCTACGGAGTTCCCACGCACTCTAAGCATGTCGAAGAACTTCTTGGCAGCACAGTCATACCCATGTCCACGCAAGTGAAGAACATGCTCAAGCAAGTGGACGATGAGACTGCAGACAAGATTTACGCGGCCTGGAAGGGCATGGCAAAGATGTCCGTGCTCCAGGCCATGACAGATGCAGCAATACGCCCAAATCTGCTACAGACAATCCCCTTTGAAGTCATTATCTTAGACGAGTCCCACCGAATTAAAAACATAAAGAGTAAGCGCACAAAAATAATAACAGCGTTAGGTAAAAAAGCGCACCATCGTTATCTGTTGACCGGTACAATGAGCATGGGTAATCCATTAGACTTATATCCGCAGCTAGCGTTTCTCGCACGATACATCTGCCCAGAATCGTATTTTGATTTTAAAAAACTATTCTGTACAGTAGCTCCGTACAACGAAAATATTGTTACAGGGTATAAGAATCTACACATATTGAACGAACGTCTAAATACGATATCCAGCGCACGCAGTATAAATGACTGCGTGGATTTGCCTGAGCTGCAAGATATCGATATCAAATTTTCCCTTACTAAGGAACAGATCCGGGACTATAACTCCATCCAAAGAAATATTGGGTTGGATTTTGGAGCATACGGGACCGTAAAGAACTTTAACGGTGGAGTACGCCTGAATAAGATGCTGCAAATATGTAGCGGATTTATTTACGCCAAGGACGACCACGCTGCTCAAGTCTGCGACGACTGCCTCCATCTGTTCGAATGCGTAGAGCGCGTCATTAATCCCGGTACAAAAAAGTGTAAAAGATACGCAGAACTAAAGGGATTAATCGTAACCAATACGCTGCGTTACCCCGTAAACCCTAAGCTGGAAACCTTGAAGGGTCTGCTAGAAGACCTCCTAGAAGACCCTGCGGAAAAAGTAGTGATATGGGCTAACCTGGATGCGGAGATGGACGATATTGAGGCACTACTCATCAAACAAAAATTGCAGTATGTTCGGGTAGATGGGAGCACGTCTTCGAAGATTTCCGCGCTCGTAAATACCTTCGATAACGACCCTAATTGTCGCGTTTATTTAGGGCAGGAATCCACGGGCATCGCTATCAACCTTGTCGTCGCACGTTACGCCGTGTACTATAGCCGATCCTGGTACCTTGAACACTGGTTACAATCTCGCGCGAGGGAGTACCGGATCGGACAAACACGGAAAACAGTTATATATCGTTTAGTAGCAGATAATAGTCTCGAGATTTCACAGTTAATCGCTCTCGATACGCGGCAAGATATTGCCAAAATGCTCTCGGAACAAGTAAACTGCTTACTGTGTGATTCGTATGTAACGTGTGCACCCAAGGGAATAACCGCATGGTCTTCTAAGTGTAAGTACAAAAAAGTAGTAGACCGAACGGCTATAAAGCCAGAGAGAATCCAATCATGGTAATCG
>SPBV01000144.1 GCA_004525885.1 Nitrosomonadales bacterium | reverse complement strand
TTATCTAGTAGCCGGAGTGATTGGTAAGGTCTAATAGGTTTGGCTATGCGTATTTTTCTCCAGCGATTGATATCGAAAGTGTTGCCGGCATTGCCAACGATTTGTGCGCTTGTTGGCGCGCTGTTGATGTTCATGGCTTTCCTTTTGCTTCAAGGGAAGCCCGCGCTAGAGGCATGCAAACTGATTTACATAGGTGCGTTTGGATCTGGTTTTGCCTGGGAAAATACACTACAGCGCGCAGCGCCGTTGATGCTTACTGCATTGTGTGTGGCGATCCCTGCGCGTACCGGGCTCATTATTATTGGTGGTGAGGGTGCGGTGGCTCTAGGGGGGTTAGCATGTGCTGTGACTCCGCTGATGCTGCCTGACACATTTCCAGCGACCCCTACATTACTCTTCATGGCAGCTGCAGCAATTATAGCTGGTGGCGGATGGATTGCACTCGCTGGATGGCTACGACAGTTTCGTGGCGTGAACGAAACTATAAGTAGTCTATTACTTGCATACATTGCACTTGCTCTGTTTAACCATATGGTCGAGGGACCTTTACGCGATCCAGGTAGTCTGAACAAACCATCCACGCCACCCCTGTCAGAAGAGTATCTAATTGGCTCATTGCCTGGGATCGATGTACATTGGGGTCTGTTCTGGGGTCTACTAGCCTGTATTCTCGTACATGTGCTGGTACGATATGGTGTATTTGGTTTTTCTATGTCTGTAGTAGGCGGAAATGTACGTGCCGCACGACTGGTAGGATTACCAGTCAACCGTATTATACTGATGGCATGTTTACTTGGTGGGGGCGCAGCGGGCCTTGCCGGTATGATGGAAGTTGCTGCCATACATGGCAGTGCCAATAGCGCGCTGTTGGCTGGATACGGTTACAGCGGAATCCTTGTTGCGTTTGCCGCACGCCAGAATCCACTTGCAATTATCGCCTGTGCTTTGCTGATTGGGGGTATCGAATCAAGTGGTAGTTTGCTACAGCGACAGCTCGATTTACCAGATGCGACTACGCTAGTATTACAGGGACTGCTGTTCATTAACTTGTTGGGATGGGAAACGCTTACTGGATGGTTGGGAGTTTGGCGTTTACGTCTTCTCGAATCAGTGGCGCGTAGAACAAAGGATGCAGCCCATGCTTAACGAGTTTGTACCAAATACTTTCGATTTTGGTTCGCTTGCACTCGCACTGTTTGCCGGGGCAATTCGCATTGGAACACCCTTTATATTTGTGAGTCTTGGAGAATGTCTTACTGAGAAAGCTGGCCGAGTTAACCTTGGACTAGAAGGTATCTTGGTATGCGGCGCAATGACTGGTTACGCG
The DNA here is from genome assembly GCA_004525885.1 of Nitrosomonadales bacterium. Classification (GTDB taxonomy): domain Bacteria; phylum Pseudomonadota; class Gammaproteobacteria; order Burkholderiales; family Nitrosomonadaceae; genus BJGV01. The sequence goes on along the minus strand of SPBV01000144.1, from coordinate 3,446 downwards.
GTATCACTGCATACGGGCTCACCATGGCTTGGTGTTCTTGGTACAGGTATATCTGGAATGATGCTGGGTGCTTTGCATGGGCTCATATGTTCTCTGCGCGGGGTAAATGATATTGCCTTTGGCATAGCCCTGATGATATTTGGTACAGGACTTGCGTTTTATCTAGGAAAACCATTTATACAGCCACAGGCGCCAATGTTACCGTCATTTTCGCTGGGCGACTGGAGCACAAATTCACAACTACGTAACGCATTAGAAATAAATGGACTATTCTTGGTAGGAATTGTGCTTGCGGGTTTATTACATTGGGGAATGGCGAGTACGCGATGGGGGCTTGTTCTGCGACTGGTTGGAGACCACGCAGAAACTGCCCGTGCTCTGGGATATCGACTGATTCCTGTCCGGATTATGGCAACTGCAGCAGGTGGTTTTCTTGCAGCTATTGGTGGCGCCTACCTGTCATTGTATTACCCAGGGAGTTGGAATGAAGGATTATCTAGTGGGCAAGGATTGATGGCAGTAGCGCTCGTAATTTTCGCACGCTGGAGACCATTACGCTGCTTGTTTGCTGCGCTGCTTTTTGGTGCTACAGGCGCGCTTGGCCCAGCACTTCAGTCACTAGGCATTACATCTGGTTATTATTTGTTTAACGCAGCACCTTATGTGCTTACTTTAGTAATCATGATAATAACCTGCCGTACTGATCGTACAGTCAGTGGTGCGCCCGGTGAACTTAGCTTGACGCGCTAATCATAATTATTAAGGAGAAGAACATGACAATTAAAAAATTTGTTGAATCAGACCCATACCCATGGCCATTTGATGGGAGCCTGTCTCCAGGCAATACAGCTTTGATCATAGTCGATATGCAAACTGACTTCTGTGGAATCGGCGGCTATGTGGACAAGATGGGCTACGATCTATCGCTTACACGCGCACCGATTGAGCCGATTAAGTCGGTACTGGATGCAATGCGAAACGAGGGTTTTCTTATTATTCACACACGCGAAGGCCATCGTCCTGATCTGTCAGATCTTCCCATAAATAAGCGCTGGCGTTCACAACGTATTGGTGCTGGCATCGGTGACAAGGGACCGAGCGGAAAAATACTTGTGCGCGGTGAACCTGGATGGAAAATCATCGATGAGCTGACGCCATTACCATCAGAAGTGATAATTGATAAGCCAGGAAAGGGTTCTTTTTATGCGACTGACCTTGAGCTAATACTCCACACTCGTGGTATATGTAACCTAGTCCTAACTGGTATTACCACTGATGTTTGTGTGCATACAACAATGCGCGATGCGAATGATCGTGGTTTTGAGTGCTTATTACTGGAGGACTGCTGTGGTGCGACTGATCACGGAAACCATCTTGCCGCAATCAAGATGATTAAGATGCAAGGAGGTGTATTTGGCGCAGTATCTGATTCAAAGCAGTTATTAGCGGCTCTCGGTGGGAGAGGTTGATATGTCTGCACTTAGACTTGAGACCTTTGGCGCCGGAAAATCCTTTGGTGATTTTCGAGCGCTAGATGACGTTTCAATCCAGGTCAAAGCAGGAACTGTACACGCATTGTTAGGTGAGAATGGCGCAGGAAAAAGTACACTTGTCAAAGGTTTGATAGGCTACAGTCCCCTTGATCAGGGAAAAATTTTGCTGGATGGCCACGAACATAAAATTTTCAGTCCGCGTGTTGCGCATACTCTGGGAATTGGTATGGTGTATCAGCATTTCACATTAGCTCCTGGGCTTACTGTTGCAGAGAATTTGTTACTTGCGCGCGGCAATTTGCCGTGGGGTATCTCCTGGGCAAGAGAGCGCTCAGCACTGAATGCGTTCATGGATACTATGCCATTTAGGTTAGCGCTCAGCAGCCAAGTCAGTGGATTATCTGCAGGTGAAAAGCAAAAATTGGAGTTATTGAAACAGCTTTATCTTAAGCATCGTTTTTTGATATTGGATGAGCCGACATCGGTATTGACACCACAGGAGTCAGAAGAAGTGCTTGGCCTAGTGCGTGATCTAGCCCATCGATCCGAATTAACAGTTTTGATGATTACTCATAAATTTCAAGAGGTTATGTCGTTTACTGATGAAGTAACTGTACTTCGAAAAGGGCTGTTGGTCGGTCACACGAAGGTCGAGCAAACTAGTCCAGATGAACTGGCTGAATGGATGATGGGTGAAGCACGCATTGTGGCGAAACAGAAGACGCGCTCACCAGTACTAGATGAGGCGCCGGTCGGCCTTGAAGTATCGCAACTTAATGTTGCTAGTGATCGTGGCACAAATGCAGTAAATGAATTGTCACTAAAGGTCAGGAGTGGAGAAATCGTAGGGGTCGCCGGCATCTCTGGAAATGGACAGAAAGAACTAGTTGAGGCTCTATTAGGTCAGCGTCGTTTCTTGAGTGGGAAGATCAGTGTTAACGGGGTGCCATATCGAGCAACACGTACTGAAATGTTACAACAGAAAGTATTTAGTCTTCCAGAAGAGCCCTTGCATAATGCCTGCATAGCAAGTATGAGCGTGGCAGAAAATATGGCACTGCGTAATTTTGACAGTCCTACAATGAGACGGCCTGGATGGCTTCTTAACCGCACAGCAATTCGCATGCAAGCACAGAAATTAATCGCTGCATTCAACGTAAGTCCAGCAGTACCAGAGCGACCAATAGGAACGCTTTCAGGTGGTAACGTACAGCGGGCAGTATTGGCACGCGAGCTTGCAGAATCAGCATCAGTATTGATTGCAGCTAATCCCGTGTTTGGACTAGATTTTTCTGCAGTATCAGATATTCAAGCGCGTATTCTTGCTGCACGGGAGCAAGGGGCAGCAGTATTGCTTATAAGCGAGGATCTCGACGAGCTGCTTGAATTGGCGGACACGGTTCTTGTAATGGCAAATGGTTGCATTGTTCATGTGACCGACGCAAGTAGCTCAGATCGTAAGACTCTTGGGCATTACATGGCGGGCCATGCATCCCAGTCTGCTTTGGAGAATACGGTATGACGACGCATAGTGGAAGTATCTGTGTTACAGCTAAGCCTTACGACTACATATTTATTCCAGAAAGCACAGCGCTAATCGTAATCGACATGCAGCGTGATTTTATTGAGCCTGGTGGATTTGGTGAAGCACTGGGTAACGACGTTTCACAATTAGAGGTCGTTGTTCCGGTAGTTGGTGCTTTACTCGATTTTGCACGCCGTCTGAATATGTCAATCATCCATACTCGTGAGTCACATCTTCTCGATTTATCAGATTGTCCTGCGTCCAAACGGTCTCGGGGTAATCCTATTTATCGGATTGGAGATCAGGGGCCTATGGGACGTATCTTGATACGTGGCGAACCGGGTAATGACATTGTGCCGGCACTAAAGCCGATGAAAGGAGAGATCGTGGTCGACAAGCCAGGTAAGGGCGCGTTTTACGGCACAGAC
>SPBV01000059.1 GCA_004525885.1 Nitrosomonadales bacterium | reverse complement strand
TATTAATTCTCGCTAAAAACTGTGCCCCAAAATTCGGCCATGCTACGTAAGAACTACATTTTAACAAGTATACAACGATCTTAGATTCATCCTTATTTTGTATAATAGCAAGTCACATACTAGAAAGTGTATATTTTGCAATTCAAATCTTTCCCTTTTGAGCTAGAACGGTCATTTACATAGACTGATATTTCCTATCATCGTGTTATAAGGATTTAGTTCTATAATATTTATACCGAACACGCATGAGAAAATGACTACTTCCACTAGAAAATTAGGGCTGCTTGGTATCCTTACCTGGATTGGCGTAGCAATACTTGGTGCTACTGCTATCGGAACCATTGCATTACATCGCGGCGAAACTATTAACAGCGTATGGTTTATTGCAGCAGCAATATGTGTTTACGCCATTGGCTACCGATTTTACAGTGCTTTTATTGCCACGAAAGTTCTAATGTTAGATGAAAGTCGCGCCACTCCGGCAGAACGCCTGAACGATAATCGCGATTTTGTTCCTACAAATAAATGGGTCGTTTTTGGCCATCACTTTGCCGCTATAGCCGGTCCCGGACCTCTGATAGGCCCTACTCTCGCCGTACAATTTGGCTATTTACCTGGCACACTGTGGATCTTGGTAGGGGCAGTGCTAGGCGGTTGTGTGCAAGATTTTGTCACGCTGTTCTTCTCCACCCGCCGCAATGGTCGTTCGCTGGGCCAAATGGCGCGTGATGAACTTGGTGTTTTTGGCGGCATAGCAGCATTAGTAGGAGTCATGGTGATTATGATCATCCTTATTGCCGTACTTGGCCTAGTAGTAGTTAACGCAATGAAGCACAGTCCGTGGGCCACCTCCACTGTAGCAGCCACTATTCCAATTGCCATACTGATCGGTTTATATATGCGCAATGTTCGGCCTGGCCGTGTGTTGGAAGGCACACTGATTGGTATAGTACTGCTGTTTTCAGCTGTAGTGGCTGGTGGCTGGATAGATCATCATCCTAATTTGCGTCAATGGTTTGATTATGACGGGCCAACACTTGCATTGATGATAATTGCTTACGGTTTTACTGCCGCCGCTGCCCCTGTGTGGCTATTGCTTGCGCCACGCGATTATTTGTCAACTTTTATGAAAATTGGCACAATGTTAATGCTTGCCGTTGCGGTTATTATTTTGCGGCCAGAAATAAAAATGCCTGCACTCACGCAATTCATTGACGGTACTGGACCAATCTTCGCTGGTGCGTTGTTCCCCTTTGTGTTTATCACAATTGCATGCGGTGCCATCTCTGGTTTCCATTCACTAATCTCCTCAGGTACCACCCCAAAACTACTTTCCAACGAAGCAGACTCCCGGCTCATCGGTTATGGTGCAATGATGGTGGAATCCTTCGTTGCTGTAATGGCTATAATCGCCGCTACTGTACTTGACCCTGGCGTCTTTTTTGCTATTAATAGTCCGGCTGGTATTGTAGGCAAAGAGGCAACAGAAGCTGTAGCCACAATAAATAGTTGGGGCTTTCCTGTCACTATATTACAAATGCAACAACTTGCCGCAGACATGGGAGAAGCAAGTCTATTTGCACGTACTGGTGGCGCACCCTCATTTGCAGTTGGTATGGCTAGCATTCTTTCCAGTGCCTTTGGCTCAAGTCTGATGGCCATGTGGTATCACTTTGCCATCATGTTTGAGGCACTGTTCATACTTACTACTCTCGATGCAGGAACCCGCGTCGGTCGCTTTATGTTACAAGACTTGCTTAGCAACATCTATAAACCTCTAGGTCGAACTAGTTGGTACCCTAGTGTATTTCTGACTAGCGGCATCTTCGTGAGCGCATGGGGATACTTCCTCTATATCGGCACGCTTGATCCACTGGGTGGGATTAATAGTTTATGGCCACTATTTGGCATTGCTAACCAGATGCTTGCTGCAATTGCACTATGCGTAGCCACAACAATTCTTATCAAATCTGGCAAACTACGCTATGCATGGATCACAGCAATACCACTTACTTGGCTTATTATCATAACCAGCGCTGCCGCGTGGGAGAAACTCTTTAGTCCTGAGCTACGTATAGGGTTTCTCTCACACGCCCAAGACTTAGCGACAAAACTCGTTGCTGGTACATTATCACCCGAAACGGCTGCCACCACCCAACAATTAATTTTTAATGATTATCTTGCTGCAACACTTACTGGCTTTTTCTTAGTTACTACCTGGATATTAGTACTAGACACAATTCGAGTTTCATACCGCATTATTACTGGCATGCCTCACCCACCACTATCCGAAGTACCCCATGAATTCAGTCGTCGTGAGATTGAAAAATGGGCGCGTGATTAAAAAGGAAGCCTTATGAAATCTATAACGATGATTGCACGTCATACCTGGCAAATAATACGAACTATTAGCGGTGATGATGCCTACGAGCGTTACCTTGTGCACTGGCATAAATATCACGCTAACGAAGGCGGTCAACCTCTAGACTGTAAAACTTTTTTTAAAGCTGAGCAAACTAGAAAATGGGATGGAGTGCGACGATGTTGCTAATGATATGAAGGTGCCATATTTTGCTAATTTAGCAAATACAAATTTAACATGTACCAAGGCGTCTCCATAATCAGAGTATTATCATAAAGAACTAATTTAGCAGGAGTGTAGTTTGTGTTATTTAACAAAATAAGATTGCAACCTAAAGATTTAGTTTTCCCTATGACTGACATCTTCTGGAGACTATGCTAATGCAAGGAAATCAGAGCAGTAACTCTCCGATACAAATACGTCAGACAACGAATGAGAATGGTGTGCAACGCTTGGTTCTTTCCGGCAAATGTACATTGAGCGCTCTTGAACAACAAATGCAATCATTGTCTACCAAACTTGCTCCCTTTGCTGTGGACCCAAACTTACACTGGGACTTAACTGGAATCGAACAGATGGATGATGTTGGGGCGTTGCTGCTGTGGCGGGCCTGGGGAGCGCGCCACCCCCAACATTTAGAGTTACGGCCAGAACAGGAAAGATTGTTTAACCGTATAGGAAATATTACAACTGCGCCAGAATCTGTCCCTCGCGATCTTCTTGACTCTATCAGAACCATTGGAAAAGCAGCCTTTCTGATTTGGGAACACTTGATTGGCTTAATTATGCTAGCTGGTCAATTACTGCTCGACGTCAAATTCCTGATCAATCACCCGGCGCGTATTCCTTGGCGTGAGATTTCAGCAACTCTCTTCCGGACTGGCGCTCAAGCGCTAGGTATTACTGCTCTGGTAGGGTTCCTTATTGGTGTCGTACTAAGTTATCTTTCCTCTAGGCAACTACAAATATATGGTGCGGATATCTTCATCATAAATATTCTTGGTGTAAGTATTATTCGTGAACTTGGCCCAATGCTTGCAGCAATTCTAGTGGCGGGACGCTCTGGTTCTGCTATGACCGCACAATTAGGCGTGATGCGGGTAACCGAAGAATTAGACGCATTGACGGTAATGGGCATACCTCGCAGTATGCGTCTGATATTACCGAAAATCATTGGACTGGGTATTGCCATGCCACTGGTAGTATTGTGGACTAGCGCAATTGCGCTGGTGGGAGGCATGGTCGCCGCTGAAATTCAATTGGGGATAAACTATCAGTTTTTTTTCAATAAGCTGTCAAATGTAGTACCAATCGCTAACTTATGGATAGGTTTGGGCAAGGGGGTAGTGTGCGGCATAATAATCGCGCTTATTAGCTGTCATTTTGGCCTACAAATTAAATCTAATACTGAAAGCCTTGGTGAAGGCACTACTACTTCAGTGGTAACTGCGATTACTGCCGTTATTATAATCGATGCAATTTTTGCTATTATTTTTTCCAATACGGGACTATTGTAAAAAATTAATGTAATGGAAAATAAAGACTACATTATTGAGATCAAAGGATTATATGCTCGTTTTGGTACTCATGCTGTACTTGAAAATATCAACCTGAATATCCATCATGGTGAGGTACTGACGTTAGTCGGTAGTTCTGGTAGTGGAAAGACTGTATTGCTGCGAAATATGCTAGGCTTGGAAACACCGGCACAAGGAACGGTTCTGGTTTTCGGTCAGCCAATGTATAACAGTAACCTCAACAAGCTACAGAGTACGCGTAATCGCAGTGGAGTATTATTTCAGAAAGGCGCATTGTTCAGTGCATTATCTGTGTATGACAATATTGCGCTACCACTACGAGAACTACATACGTTGGATGAAGACATGATACACAGTCTTGTCATGTTAAAACTTAAAATGGTAGAAATAGAACCACAACATGCTAGCAAAATGCCCTCTGAACTCTCTGGTGGAATGATTAAACGCATTGCGTTGGCACGCGCTATGGCGCTGGATCCAGAGTTACTGTTTCTAGACGAGCCCACTGCCGGACTGGATCCAGTACTCAGTGATAGCTTTGTCAAATTAATCCAGACGCTACGCTCTGAATTGTCGCTAACAATAGTTATGGCCACACATGATCTTGATACGTTAGTTGCTCTATCTGACCGTGTAGCAGTGCTAGCTGATCAACACATAGTGGCCTTGGGGAATCTATCTAACGTGATTAGTAGCAGCCATCCGTTCATTACCAGTTATTTTGGGGGTGATCGGAGTAAGCGAGCGTTGACAGGCATAGGCAACAACTTATAGAGAAATTATGATGGAAAATCGATCTCATGCCCTTATAGCAGGTTTGTTCGTAATTTTTTTAAGTGCTGCGATGGCGGTAACTGCCTCATGGCTCAGTGGAGAAACTACCGATCATTCCCATTATATTTTGACGTCTGAGGGCTCTGTATCTGGACTCAACCCTCAAGCAACAGTCCGTTTCCGTGGTGTAAATGTAGGCAAGGTAGAAGACATCGGCTTCGATCCAGAAAACTCACGTTTTATTCGAATTCGTATTGGAGTTGATCGGAATGTGCCACTTACTAAGGGTGTCTTCGCGCAGCTTAGTTACCAAGGCGTAACGGGGCTTGCCTATATTCAGCTAGATGATGATGGCGGCCAACCCGAACTACTACAAACCAATGAGACTGACTTAGCACGCATCCCAATGCGCGCTTCAACGCTGGACAATATAGTCTACTCGGGACAGGATCTGCTAAATAGCATAAATATAACAGTAAAGAGAATGAATCTTTTATTGAATGATCAGAACCAAGAAAAATTTTCGCGTCTTCTAGAGAATATGGAAAATTTAACCACTAATTTTGGCAATTTCGCTGATCAATTACAGCCAAACCTTAAATCCTTGCCGAAATTAACAAGTAAAACAGATTCGTTACTAGGTGATGCCGACCAGCTAGTGAAAAACATTAACCAAATTGTGGAGAAAGTTGGCCAGAAAGGAGGAATTGTTGATGGCCTATCACAAAGCGTGGAAGAGCTTGCAGATACGATTCCTAGATTTCATGAGGCTATTGATGGCGTTAAACATGGCACCCGTAGTGTTGATCGTGTTCTCCTGCAGTTAGAAGAACAGCCAAGGAGTTTGATATTTGGTAGATCACCACCACCAGCAGGTCCAGGAGAAGATGGATTTGTATCAACCCAAGGAATATCAAAATGAGAAAGCTTTATATTTTCTTATATATATGGCTCGCGGGGTGCGCCATAGTACCTCAAGTCCAGACACCAGTATCAGTATATGACTTTGGCTTACAAGAATTTTCTAGTACAGATAATACGCCCAGCCAACAACAGCAGTTTTGGATGAGCCTGCTGATAGCAGAGGCGAAATCACCCGTATGGCTTAATAGTCAGGCTATCCTGTATCGTCTAGCATATCGTGATACAACTCAATCGCATACCTATGCAAATAGCCGCTGGGCTGCTGCACCGGCGACTTTACTTACGCATCGTATTCGGAACCATATTGCTGCAGTTACAAATAACAAAGTAGTAAGTACTAGTGATAGTGCACGAGCTAACTTTATATTACATCTCGAACTAGAAGAATTTTCTCAGGTATTTGATACTATAGACAAGAGTCATGTGATAATTAGACTTCGCGTTAGTCTAGTCCACCGTAGCTCTCGTTTACTAAAGGCACAACATAATTTCAGTATTAAGCTGGAAGCTCCTACAGCTAATGCTGCAGGAGCGGTGCATGCCCTGACAGAATCCAGCGACAAACTAACAGAAAATTTAATTGCCTGGCTTACAGAGGAATTGGCAAGACAATAAAAAAACTACATATATAAATACGCCAAATCGGTCTACAGAAACATGCAGATATCACGCCTTTTGTTCGAGTTAATCTCTTGATCAGTTAGCTATATTACACCTGCTGCATATGCCTGTTGATCAGCATGATAGCTTGAACGTACCATCGGTCCACATGCAGCGTTACGAAAGCCCATCTCAGATGCAGCGCGCTCAATTTCCTTGAAGCCATCAGGCGACACATAGCGCATTACAGGTAAATGGCCTGTACTAGGCTGCAGATACTGACCAACAGTAAGTAACTCTACGTCATTTTGTCGTAAGTTACGTAATACCTCATAAATTTCATTATCAGTCTCCCCTAGGCCTAGCATCAATCCAGATTTAGTAGGAACTTGAGGAGAACTCACCTTAAAATCTTTTAGTAATTTTAGTGAGTGAACATAATCTGCTCCTGGACGACACTGCTTATATAGGCGCGGTACAGTTTCAAGATTGTGGTTTAAAATATCAGGTGGGTGTACGGATAATTTTTCCAGTGCAACTTCTAATCTTCCCCGGAAATCTGGCACTAAAATCTCAATTTTCGTACTGGGGGAATGAATGCGTATCTGACGAATACAATCAACAAAATGCTGGGCGCCTCCGTCACGCAGATCGTCTCGATCAACACTTGTAATAACTACATATTTCAAACCCATTGCAGCAATTGATTGCGCTAGATGTATTGGCTCCTCAGCATCTGGTGGTAATGGTCTACCATGTGCGACGTCACAGAATGGGCAGCGACGCGTACAAAGATCACCTAAGATCATAAACGTAGCCGTACCTTTACCGAAGCACTCTCCAATATTGGGACATGATGCTTCTTCACAAACGGTGTGTAGCTTCTGTTTCCGTAGAATACGTTTTACTTCGTAAAATGCTTGGCTACTAGAAGAGCGAACTCGTATCCAAGATGGTTTACGTAGTGGAATGCCATTGGGATGGGGCACGATTTTGACAGGGTTACGCGCCGTCTTTTCTGCGCCTTTCTGGCGAATTTCATGTGTCATGGAACTAAAATTCCTTTTCTTTGAAGATTCTTATTTGTAATTTTTCTAAAAGCTTATCGCTTAGAACTCCTAGCCCATCGGTTATTCCAAGGTCGCTAGTTTGAGTTATTTTCAATCCAGGGTAGCCGCAGGGATTAATAGCAGAAAACGGGGTTAAATCCATGTCAACATTGAGCGCTATACCATGGTAGCAACAGCCGTTTTTTATTTTAAGTCCTAGTGCTGCTATTTTGGCATTTCCTACATATACTCCGGGTGCACCTATGCGAGTTTCAGTGTCGACATAATACTCCTGTAATAAATCTATTACAGCACTTTCCATTTTCCTGACTAACTCCCGTACACCGAGTTTAAGTCGACGAATGTCAAGCAACAAGTAAACAACAATCTGACCAGGGCCATGATAAGTAATTTGGCCACCTCGGTCAGTTCTAACCACAGAAATACCATTATTGCTGAGCAAATGTTCCTGTTTCCCTGCTAACCCTAGAGTATAGACTGGTGGATGCTGTAACAGCCATATCTCATCAAAAGTATTTTTTGTGCGAGCTAATGTAAAACTCTTCATTCCCTGCCAAGTAGAAAAGTAGTCTACTACGCCAGAATGTTTTATGTTGAGCCTTAAATTCTTTGTTCCCGGATCCAAGTATGAAGTATCCATGTTTAATCAAGGTGGCTCGAAATTATCAAAAATAAAGCTCCATATCAAAGCACCATTAATACCATCGGGTGATCGCACAATTCTTGATATAGCGCATCTAATTGTACTCTAGAACTGGCGCGAACTGTACAAGTAAGGCTCAAATATTTATTTTTTTTACTGATTCTTGTTTCCACGGTAGCCTCATCAAAATCGGAAGCATGGCGCTTCACTATCATTAAAATTGACTGGGTAAATTTTTGTCCGTCCCTTCCCATAATCTTGATGGAGAAATTACAAGGATACTCAATAAATGTAGGCTGCAGTGTCATGTTCAAATATCTTAACAAACCTGTACGCTACGATGTCTCTCGCATTATGGTAGCCTTATAATTCTGGTAGAGCTGGTGCAGTTGTGCAAACATCTTTCCCGGCTTTCCACTGCCTACTAGCTTTCCATCGAGACGTGTAATAGGCATAATTTCTTTGGTTGAAGACGTCAACAGAAGCTCATGAGCAGTGCGCATATCATATTCAGAAATTTCTCGTATCTCGTACGGGATATCATGTGCATCTGCAAGCTCTAGAACAACATCATAGGTAATGCCGGGTAACATTAAGTGGCTCTTTGGTGGAGCCAAGAGTATTTCATTTTTTATGACAAAAATGTTACTGGAGGAACCCTCTGTCAGAAAGCCTTCTCTTAGCAACAAAGTATCTACCGCATTAGAGTCTGTTGCCATCTGACGTAGCAACACATTTGGTAATAACGAAATCGCCTTAATGTCACATCGTAGCCAACGGTTATCATTAGCAGTGATAGCAGAAACTCCGGTAGTAAGTAACTCTTTTGGAGATCCCAATAAAGGAGTACTCATAATGAATACTGTTGGTATTACGTCCTTTGGGAAAGAGTGATCACGCGGTGCTACACCACGGGTAATATGCAGATAAAGGTACTGGTCGTTGCCTTCGTTACTAGCGATAATTTGATCCAATAACCCCTTCCACTCAACGTCAGAATGAGGGTTTTTCAGACGAATGCCATCAAGACTATCTTGCAAGCGGCGTAAATGCTCTGTTAAGCGAAAAGGTTTATGTGAGTATACGGGAAGCACTTCGTACACCCCATCACCAAAAATAAACCCTCTGTCTAACACTGAAATACGTGCATCCTCGATTCTAATGAAGGAACCATTTAGATAAATCATATTAATTTTTGAATATTCATATTATGAACTATGAAGATAGATGCAATTACGATAGAAAATTAATTAAATAATAGCCGAAGGCCATCCCAGGTTTGGCTGAAAAGATTTGCGGTATCTATAGTTTCCAACGCTACTAGTGGATGGCTAGCTATTGTCTTCCCGTCAAATACGAACTTGACTATACCCACTTTTTGTCCCGCACTAATCGGAGCAATCATCGGTTGCCTATACTCCATGGTAGCTTTTAATTTAGCACCCCCACCCCTAGGTAGTGAGAAATAAAGATCACGATTAAATCCTATCTTAAGTACCTCTCGTTGCCCCTTCCATAGCTCAATAGTAGTTACTTCTTGTTTTTCCCGATAGACAAGAACAGTATCATAAAATTGGAAACCGTAGTTCAATAGACGTTGGCTCGCCATAGTACGCGCGTTGTCAGATTTGCTGCCTAGCACTATTGAAATCAACCGCCGATCACCTCTTCTAGCTGAAGTAACAAGACAATACCCAGCAGATTTAGTATGTCCAGTCTTGAGACCATCTACATTTGGATCCAACCATAGGAGTCGATTTCGATTGGTTTGTGAAATTTTATTGTATGTATACTCCCGCAGT
>SPBV01000254.1 GCA_004525885.1 Nitrosomonadales bacterium | reverse complement strand
GGAAGAATGATGTGTTGTTTAGCTCGTGCGAATTGGATTAGATCAGTGAAACCGGTATGTGTTTGTAACGCGTGCTTTCTTTTTAGGGTGGAAACAAAATTTTTGATAGTTTTAGCCGCGTTTACTGGAACACGTATGACTGTGGTGGACTGAGTGAAGCCATTGCCAGGTTTGCGCCCAGCTCCGGGACGTCTGCCACCATGGGTTTTTATAGTGTTGTTCATTGTAACACTTGATTTATGTAACAAGTAATCAAGTTTACGCTTAGGTTTCTTGAATGGCAAGAATTAGCGACCCAGAGTTTATATCTGTTCGCGCAGTTTTTTATTTGCCGCGCTCATTTCGGTCGTTCATTAGGCTAAGTTAGAGAAAGCCAGAATTCTTTTTTCTCTTCTTGCTGCTATTTAACCTCCTAATTTGCTTGAGTGGTCATTTTTGCCCATAATCTTTAATACAAATTATTTAATACAAACGTAATGACACAAGAATTTTCTTGTGCTACATACAGTAAATGGGGAAAAGAGCAATGGATAAAATCCCGCTACCGTTAGATGACCTAGTTCTCTTTGGTTATCAAATTTCACCAATAATTGTATCAGGTTTACGTATCGTTCTAATCGTTGTGGTGGCATGGGTTGTCTTATCCCTTGTCCACAAACTAATTAGTACCCTCCGTATTCATGTTACACAGACTCATCTTGACCTCGAAGAGGCGAAGCGTGCCATTACTCTCGGCCGGGTGTTTCGCTATATTGCTTCAGTTGTCATCTGGCTAATTACTGGCATCGTGGTACTAGGAGAACTGGGTATTTCCATCGCGCCTATACTCGGTGCCGCCGGTATAGTGGGTCTAGCAGTCGGTTTTGGTGCCCAGAGCCTCGTCAAGGATTATTTTACCGGCATATTTCTACTGATAGAAAACCAGCTTCGCCAGGGCGACGTAGTTGAGGTTGGTGGCAAGTCCGGCATAGTAGAAGAGATTACCTTGCGCTACGTGCAGATGCGTGATTACGATGGCAATGTCCATTACGTGCCCAATGGTGGCATTACCACAGTCACCAACATGACCCGTGGTTACGCTCAGGCAGTAGTGGATGTGGGGGTGGCTTACCGCGTCGATGTTGATCAGGCACTAGAGGTAATGTGTCGAGTGGGCGCCGAATTACGTGCTGATCCAACTTTTGCTCCCAAAATCTTGGAGGACATAGAAATTGCGGGCGTGAATGAATGGGCTGATTCAGCAGTAATTCTGCGCTGCCGCTTCAAGGTGGCGCCTATTGAACAGTGGGCGGTGCGTCGGGAATACCTACGGCGCCTCAAGTACGCCTTTGACGCTGCCGACATCGAGATCCCGTTCCCACACGTCACCATCCATTCCGGCCAACTTAAGGGTTGATCAAGTCCACCCTTTAATTATTTGTCTCAGAATCTTACAGAGAAATGGGCTATGACTATTGAGAAAACTATGCATCCTAATACCTTCTTAAGTGAACAAGACATTTACCTCTTTCGTGAGGGATCCCACAGTCACCTCTACAAGCACCTAGGCGCTCATATTATAGAAAAGGTTGGTGAGGAGGAGGAGACAGGTTTCCAATTTAGTGTCTGGGCACCCAATGCTAGGAATATATCAGTGATTGGTGACTTCAACGAATGGCAGGTGGGACATCATGCTCTGCATTGTCGTGAAGACGGTTCGGGTATTTGGGAAAATTTTATTCCGGGATCAGCAAGGGGTGACCGTTACAAATTTTACATTGATAGTTCCTCCGGATCCATTGTTAAGGCTGATCCGTTCGCCTACTATGCGGAGGAGCCGCCGTGCAGCGCTTCACGTCTTTGGACGCTCGACTATGATTGGAGCGACGATGATTGGCTGACTGCCCGTCATACCGCTAATGCTCTCGATGCTCCGATGTCCATCTATGAAGTGCATCTGGGTTCCTGGCGGCGCGTCCCAGAGGAAGGTAACCGCTTTCTCAGTTACCGGGAGATGGCTTATAGTCTCGTGCCTTATGTGAAGGAAATGGGTTTTACCCACGTGGAATTGCTGCCAATTACGGAACACCCCTTCTATGGCTCCTGGGGCTACCAGACTACAGGTTATTTTGCCCCAACAGCTCGCTATGGCACACCTCAAGATCTCATGTTCTTGATCAACTCCCTACACCAAGCTCGTATCGGTGTAATTCTTGATTGGGTACCAGCACATTTCCCTGCTGACGGACATGGGCTTTCCTGTTTCGACGGCACCTGTCTTTACGAGCACGCTGATCCGCGCAAGGGATTTCACCCGGACTGGAAAAGCTCCATATTCAATCTTGGTCGCAACGAAGTGCGTGCTTTTCTTATGTCTAGCGCTTTATTCTGGCTTGACAAGTACCATATTGACGGGCTACGAGTCGATGCCGTTGCCTCCATGCTATACCTCGATTACGGACGCAAAGAAGGCGAGTGGATACCTAATGCCCATGGCGGGCATGAGAACCTGGAAACTGTAAGTTTTTTGCGTAGTCTCAACGAGGCTGTGTATCGTGATTACCCAGATGTGCAGACAATTGCAGAGGAATCGACATCCTGGCCCATGGTATCGCGCCCCACATCTATGGGTGGTCTAGGTTTCGGTATGAAGTGGAACATGGGATGGATGAACGACACGCTTAAGTATTTTCAGCAAGAACCATTGTTTCGCAAAAGCCACCATAATCAACTGACTTTTAGCATTTGTTATGCCTTTAACGAAAATTTTATTCTTCCCTTGTCTCACGACGAGGTGGTGCACGGTAAGGGCGCCCTTCTTGGAAAGATGCCTGGTGATGAGTGGCAGCAGTTTGCCAACCTTCGTTTACTCTATGGCTTAATGTGGACACACCCAGGTAAGAAACTCTTATTCATGGGTAGCGAATTTGGACAGAAGCGTGAGTGGCAACATGAGGCAAGCTTGGAATGGCATGTGCTTCAATATCCTCTGCACGAAGGAATTCAACGTTGGGTGGCTGACTTAAACCGCGTCTATCAAGAACAG
>SPBV01000126.1 GCA_004525885.1 Nitrosomonadales bacterium | reverse complement strand
TTTCTTCGCCTTCATTCCAGCAATGAAAATGGACTCAAAACATTTTAGGAATAGTCCGCTGTTGTTGAGTTTAATCTACACCAGACTCATATTAATTATATTTTTCGTTAATAATCGACTAATGCAGTAAATTTATTATGCCCGGTTTTATTGGAAACAATACTTGTTCATATTAGTAAGCATACATTGTGATTTTTTACACAGAATACCAACCCTAATAGAATTACTCTACACAACTAAATTTCACATGCTAATGTTATGATTATTTTAGGGCAATCCAGCCTATGCTGCTCTCAAGAAAACTGAAATTCAACCGTTATTCTAAATAAAAAGCGATTGTATTTTTGGATGCGAATTAATTAATTAGATAACACATGAGAGATATTCTTGTCACCCTAATCGTTGTTGGATCCATACCGTTCATATTAAAGAGACCGTACATTGGTGTCTTGATGTGGGTATGGATTAGTGTCATGAATCCACATAGACTAGCTTATGGGTTTGCAGTCGACTTGCCATTCGCTGCAATTGTCGGGGGTGCGACTTTAATTGGTCTCGTTGTTAGCAAAGATCCTAAAAACTTACCTCTTGTTCCATTATCTATAGTTTTCATAGCTTTTATTCTCTGGATGAATGTGACAACGCTTACTGCCATACATCTGGACTTAGTATACGAACAGTGGAAAAAGGTGATGAAAATTATGTTTATGATTCTTATCACTCTTATGCTCATAAAAACAAAACAACAAGTGCAGCTTCTCATCGGGGTAATAGTTTTTTCTTTGGCTTTTTATGGAGTTAAAGGGGGAATCTTTACGATTCTAGGTGGTGGCCAATATATAGTCTGGGGACCTCCTGATTCATTCATTGCTGGAAATAATGAGATGGCCCTTGCTCTAACCATACTTATACCATTGGTTCACTATTTTCAACTAATTACCAAGAATATGTGGATGCGCTATGGCCTAACAGTTGTTATAGTTCTTTGCGCGGGCGCATCCATTGCTTCGTATTCACGCGGCGCCCTGCTAGCAATTGCAGTTATGGGGGCATTCCTATGGTTTAAAAGCCATCATAAACTCCGCCTAGCGTTATTATTTATAATAGCTATTCCGATAATGGTTGCAAATATGCCTGAGCAATGGGGCCTAAGAATGAATACCATCGAAACATACCAGGCGGACACGTCAGTTCAAGGACGTTTTAACGCCTGGGAAATGGCCTTCAATCTTACCAAAGATAGACCAGTTCTCGGTGGCGGATTTGAAGTCACTACACCTGAATTGTTTGCCCGTTATGCTCCCAATAAAACAGATATACCACGTGCTGCCCACAGCATATATTTCCAAGCCCTAGGTGAACATGGTTATGTTGGTCTAAGTTTATATCTTTTACTTGGATTCCTAACCTGGAGGACAGGCACATGGATCATTCGTAACACAAGAGGAATAGATGAGTACCAATGGGCCACCAGTCTAGCTACCATGATTCAGGTGAGCTTGGTCGGCTTTGCCATGGGTGGGACATTTCTCAGTCTACTTTATTTCGATGTACCATTTTATCTGATGGCAGCACTAATAGTAACCCGCAGCATAGTGGAAAAAGAGCTTAAAGAAAAAATTGTGCTAGCTATCTCTACAGTAAGTGCAGACTCTTCGCGCCAGCTTGGAAAATCATCAATCCCTTTACAACCAATTACTAGAGACTCAGGCTAACCCTGCACAGGGAAAATTATCCGTGTAAAGATTATTTTATAGATTTTCTGGATATCTTATGCCATCACATGAATTTGATCATTTGAGAGATCCCATGCAACCCAAGCAATCTCGGTTCTCACTGACAAGTTATACACTCAAAAACTTGCTTTCGCTGGCTGGATTAAATGGCCGTCGTTTGTCTATATTGATATACCACCGCGTATTAGCTCAGCCTGACCCCCAATTTCCCGGAGAAGATGCAGCAGCATTTGATCAGGAAATGAGTTGGCTCACAGCTTGCTTTAGAGTCATGACACTTCATGAAGCTCTACAGAAACTGCGTCAAAATAAACTACCACCTCGAACAGCTTGCATTACCTTTGATGACGGATATGCGAATAACGCTGAGGTTGCTCTCCCTATTCTGAAAAAACATGGCCTCTCTGCCACTTTTTTTGTATCTACTGGTTTTCTCGATGGCGGTAGAATGTGGAATGATACTATAATCGAATTAGTACACAGGCATTTGAGGCCGATACTAGATCTGAGTAAAATGGGCTTAGGCCAGTTTGAGATTAGTACTATCCCTCAACGCCAACAAGCAATTAATACCCTGTTAGACAAGCTCAAGTATCTGCCACTAGAATCCAGGCAGTTGAAGGTCGAAGAGATGTGCTCCTATGTTCCAACCACAATTCCGAACGACTTGATGATGACTTCTGAGCAGGTTAAGAAATTGCACGATGCTGGGATGGAAATTGGTGGGCATACAGTAAACCACCCCATTTTGGCACATACGAAGGACATTATAGCCCGCGCTGAGATCGCTAACGGCAAAGAAGTATTGGAAAGCATTATCCGTGCTCCAGTAAGGTTTTTTGCTTATCCTAATGGAAAACCAGGGCAAGACTATCTTTCAGGTCATCCCCGAATGGTCAAAGAGTTGGGATTTGAAGCGGCGGTCTCAACCTCTCATGGCGCAGCCAAGAATTCTAGCGACATATACCAACTTCCACGCTTTAGCCCTTGGGATCAAGATCAAGTGCGCTTCACGCTACGCATCGCACAGAACATGCTAAGAAATATAGAAACAGTCTAGTAAACAAACGATATGGCTTTTCCTACCATTACTTCTTTAATCAGGCAGACACACATTTTCTTTTGTAGAGAAAGCATCAAAGCTTCCATAAAGAAACCCATTAATCTTTGATACGTAAATTATTCTCAGAACGCCAACACCTGAATTCACTTAATACACTCTGCTCGGTCAACTCTTTTGCTGAAGAAACTGACAGTCGAAAACTACAACACCAAAAGAAATATCATTTGCGACAGATGCCCGGACAGATCAAGCATACAAATCTGGTCCCTGCGAATTTCGCGCCAACTTTCTCCTGGATGAATATTTGAACAATACGTTAATACTTCGCCACCATGCAACCTCATTCCATCGTACCTTTATACAACAAGCGCATAACGCACTTGTTCCTTTTGATCTTTACAAACAATCTATTTTAATGTCAACGAAACATACTAAATTACAATTAGACTAGGAAGAGACAAATAATACTAGCAATATTTTATCCCTGATTTATCTCTTCCCAATCATTCTAATTAACCTTTCTCTAATTTTGCCGATTACTTGCTTAATTCCTGTTGCTTTAAAAACTCAAAGCTATTCGTAATAGGTGGCGCTGTGATTTTTATCACAGAACTTAAATCTAAATAACATTAGTATTACTTCGGCGCTAATCAATGCCACTAAATTAGTAGTCACATGAAAATATATAATAAATATTAGCCTTTGAGAGGACTCTAATAACCATTTTTGAGCAGATGGACTCACGACTCACGGGGTTTCACCATGGCAGCAAACAGCAACACCGGCTCTTATTTTAGGTTTGTCAATTTATGGCGTTCCTCTAATAAAATCTCTAACGGAATCAAAGTCATTGATATGAATAAAAGATATTGCAGTATATTGTTACAGTGTACAATATTGGCACCTGCACCCAAAGAGATCCGGTGCACTTCTATTATTTTAAAGAGGAAAATAAAGTGAACGCTTTGCATACCAACACTGTGAAATTGCTAGCCCGTTTTATTATCATATTTCCAATCTTCATTCTCAGTAGCTGCGCGCTCTTTTGGCCACATTCTTCTCTTGAAGGTGAAGAAATAGCTGTCGCCGAACATGACTATCTAATAGGCCCTGGTGATGATGTAGATATAATTGTTTGGCGCAATCCGGAAGTTTCCATGTCGGTCCAAGTTCGTCCGGATGGAAAAATCACGAGCCCATTGGTGGAAGATCTTGCAGCTAGTGGAAAAACGTCAACACAATTGGCGCGAGATATTGAAGAAGCCCTGACCAAATACATTCAGCAACCAGTTGTAACGATTATCGTAAGGAGATTTATTGGGCCATATAATGAGCAAGTCAGAGTTGTAGGTGAGGCCTCTGAACCTAAAGCTCTAGCCTATCGCGAAAATATGACTGTGATGGATGTAATGATTGCAGTAGGTGGCCTCACGGATTTTGCAGATGGTAATGGAACTATGCTCATTCGTACCATAAATGGCGAAAAACAAGAGTTTAGAATTCGTTTGCATGACCTGCTAAGAGATGGCGATATATCAGCAAACGTACAAATGCAACAAGGAGATATTCTGGTTATTCCAGAAAGTTTCTTCTAATTTTTAAGTTTATAACCACACTTTAGTCTGCATTTGTAACTAAAGGAATATTAGAGGTTAAATTTTGACAATTTGTAAATTTATAGAATGCATAAATTCCAACTTTCCTATTTCTCAGGCTAGGGAGATGGAATCATTATTATGAAGACGGTTTTGTGGAAAACAAGCACTAACAATATTACATCTAGGAGCACCTGATATGGATGATGATCTATCTACCCAACTAATAACTCAAACAAAAGGGATATGGAAATATCGCTGGTCTGCAATAATTGTTGCCTGGGTGATCGCCATTGCAGGATGGATGGTGGTATACCGGATGCCAGATGAATTCCAGGCCTCGGCAAGAATTCATGTAGACACAGGAAATGTCTTGAAGCCATTAATGCAGGGAATGACGGTTGCTCCTGATATGGAAAAACAGCTTATTATCATGACTCGTACTCTAATCAGTCGCCCAAATGTTGAAAGAATTGCACGTATGGTTGATCCGGATTTTGAGTCCAAGACTAAGAAAGACCAGCAAAATAAAGTCAGCTCTCTTATGTCAAAGATCATACTCACTAATATTGGCACAGACAACCTGTATACAATTTCCTACAACAGTTCTGACAGAGAGCTTGCTAGAAATGTTGTTCAGTCTTCATTAGACATATTCATGGAAGAAAATAATGATAGTGATTCGAACTCTACTTCGGCGATTCGTTTTATAGACGAACAAATTGATGTCTATGAGAAAAAACTTGTTACCCAGGAAGAGGAGTTAAAAAAGTTTCAACAAAAGAATGTTGGGTTTATGCCCCAGCAGGCACAGGGTGGCAGCTATTATAAGCAGTTAGGGGCAGCTGAAGAAGAGCTAAAGAAAACAAAACTGGAGCTACGTGAAGCAGAGCATGCACGCGATTCAATCAAAAAACAAATTACTGGAGATGAACCCGTACTCATT
>SPBV01000198.1 GCA_004525885.1 Nitrosomonadales bacterium | reverse complement strand
ATGCGGAATTCGCCTTACACTGCCCCCCATTAGTGTAGCGAGGAAAAGCATAAAGTTGCCTCCTCTTTGCTGACTCTACAATCTTATATGCTGCCCATAGAGAAACACCAACTAGCGGAACGTTCCTTTTACTAGAGTTAGTCATAAGTACCCGCCATGGATGTGGTTGGATAGATACGTAAGGAAGACCTACGTTCAAACGTAGGTCGCTTAATGCTAAACCAGTTACTTCAGCAAGACGACAGCCTAGATCAATCTGCAGGGCAAGTAACCATCTAACATCGTCGTCTTTATTCTTACATTCATGTATGAGAGCAGAAAGTTGAATGGAATCAAACGTTTTCCGTTTCTTTGTGTCGCCGCCCAATCCTGGGATTCGTAACTTTATGAATGAATTTGCGTTGTCTTGATCCTTACGAAGTGAAGCCCAGATTGATTCGTACTGTGTATTAATCATGCTGACGTGCTTAGTTACCTTCTTTAAATCGTCAGTTTTGAGATTGATCTTAATATGTGATGAACCTGCATAATGACGAAGTAAGTCCCGGGGTATTTTTCTCTGGTAATAGTAATTATTACCACGTGAATAGGCATAACGGATATGCATAATAAATAAGCCCCCAGGTGATAGTTTTATGAAAAGTACCATAAAAGTACCACAACTGGAAGACTGCCAACCAAATAACTCTTTGAATATTTATGCTTATATTCTTATTATTTGGTGCCCGGAGCCGGAATCGAACCGGCATGGACGATTAAGTCCGAGGGATTTTAAGTCCCTTGTGTCTACCAATTTCACCATCCGGGCCGTTGATTTCTTAGATTATTCTTTAAACTATGTCTTCTTGTCTCACGTTTAGCGTTTACAATAAGACAAAAGTTACTTCACAATACTATAAGAATGATCCGATCATAATTCTAACATGTTAAGAATTTGCTAGTATGAGTAAACATATATTTATAATCTTAGTTACATTGGCATTGAGTGGATGCGCCGTTGTCTCTTGGAAGCACCCCACAAAAGGTTCTGGCAAGATCTCAACAATGCGCGATGCAAAGGGAAGCGTAGAGTTTGTTCATGATTACCATGATTGTGAAAAAATTGCGGACCAGCCTGCAAATAGCCTGAATAAGTCTAATGATCCATGTCTTGCTGCTAGGAATCACACAAAATGTATGAAAGAGAAATATGGCTGGGAAATAATAGATAAAAATGCGACGCAATAACTCACTCTAAAACCTCTACTGTCACCCCATATAAAGTTGTGAGGAAGCAACACAGAAATGAAAGTGTAGCAGCACCTAGAAAATTAAAATCATTTCCGCACATCATCATAGTTTAATTCGCGTTCATGAAACCCTTTAGTAGGGCCACAGATTTTTGACCTTATTTCCATTAGATTGATTATTTTGTAAAACGCTTGGTTCTAGTTGGAAGCGGACATGCACATCTTTCTGTGCTATGTACAGTTGTTCGTGAAAAACCGGACGATATAGAAATAGTTTTAATTTCGCCCAATACTTATCAAAATTACTTTGGTATCTTGCCTAGTTGAATAGCAGATCAATACAACAAATTACAGTGTCAAATTAATTTGCGGCCCTTAGAGCTAGCAGCGGATGTACGCTTGATAATTAATAGGATTATAAGCATAGATGCTAACTGATGTTGCGTGTACTTACCGGAGAGTGATCATATTAAATATGATTTACTTTCAATAGATATTAGTAGCAAAACTGATCTGTCATGGCTTGGAGGCACAAAGGAAAAACTATTTCCTATTAGGCCAGCAGATAGTTTTATTGAAACTTGGCCACAAACACTATCTAACAAACAAAATAAACTCAATTATCCTTTGGGTTGTAGTTAGTGGAGGCGAAGGGCGGAATCGAACCGCCGTACACGGCTTTGCAGGCCGCTGCATAACCACTCTGCCACCCCGCCACTGCTGTTCAATCGGGGGAATTAAATGCATTGTACTGATATAACAAAAACTAAAAAAGAGAAAACAGATTTTTCTGCAAGAGCACGAAAACTGTATACGTATGGGCTCTTGCCAAAGAATCTATTTCCCCTAAATATTGGAGCGGGAAACGAGGCTCGAACTCGCGACCCCAACCTTGGCAAGGTTGTGCTCTACCACTGAGCTATTCCCGCAAATAAGGCATTTCTGTGTCTAAAAATAGTCTAAAAACCGATTCAAGCATTATAAAGACGCATCTATTTTTGTCAAGAAAAGACAAGTAAAGACACGACCTTAGAGTAATTTTAGTTCTACTTTAATACTTGTGGAATTGCAACTTTTAGGTAATAAGCCATAGACCATAGTGTTAAAAAGGCAGCCAGATAAATCAGCCATGTACCAGCTTCCTGAGTGTTAAAATTTTCTCCTATATTCTCATGATACAGTAACAGTGGTATAGCAACCATTTGTGATACAGTTTTTACTTTCCCTAGAAAAGAAACCCCTATACTTTTACTTTTACCTATTTGCGCCATCCATTCGCGTAAAGCTGAAATAGTAATCTCACGACCAATTATGATAAAAGCAATAAGCGCGTCAAGTCTCCCTAATTTTATCAAAACAATAAGTGCCGCTGCGACCATAAGCTTATCTGCAACTGGGTCGAGAAACGCACCAAATGATGAGGTCTGGTTGAGCACTCTTGCAAGATAACCATCTAGCCAATCCGTAATAGCTGCACTAGTAAAAATAATGGTGGCAAACAGATTTTGGTCAGAATAAGACAACCAAGCTGGTGGAAAATAGAAAATTCCTACAAACAAGGGAATAGCAAGTATCCGCATCCAGGTAAGTAGGTTAGGTAGGTTAAAAGCCATAAGTTGGGTCACTGTTTAACTATCTATAAACAATAATTATCTGATTAAAACTCAATGCAATTCCTTGTAAATTTTCTCAGCTAACGTACGGCTAATACCCTGCACCTGTTGCAATTCATCAATACTTGCGGTCAGTACACCTTTTAATCCTCCAAACTGTACCAATAAATTCTGACGACGCTTATTACCAACACCGACAATTGCTACTAAATATGATTTGACTCTAGATTTACCACGCCTGGCGCGGTGCCCTTGAATTGCAAAACGGTGAGCTTCATCACGAATTTGTTGAATTAGATGTAGGCCCGGGTGATCTTTAGGTAATTGTAGCGATTTTTTTGTACCAGGAAATATCAATTGTTCCAAACCAGGTTTACGTTCTCTGCCTTTTGATACCCCAACCAAATTTGAATAATTTAATCCGAGTTCTACCAACGCATTCTGGGCAGCTTTTACCTGCCCTTTACCACCATCGATAAGAATGAGATCGGGTAATTTGCCATCTCCTTCAACAACTTTATAGTAGCGCCTTGAAAGAACATCACGCATGGCAGCATAGTCGTCCCCTGGTGTAATGCCACCAATATTATAGCGACGATACTCCTCATTGCGCATAGAAAAATTATCGTAAACCACACAGGATGCAACTGTGGCTTCACCTTGCGTATGACTGATATCAAAACATTCGATACGAGTAAGATTTTGGACTTCTAGTGCATGCTGTAAGAATTGCAGTCGTTCTTCCTGGTTAACTAGTCGTCCCAACTGTTGTTCTAACCCTTGATGTGCATTTTTTGTTGCCATATCCAACCATGCGCGCCGCTCGCTTTTGGGGTTAATACTAATTATAACTTTGTGTCCAGCTTGCCCAGTAAGTGAAGCTTGAAGTGTCTCTCTGTGAATCTTCTCACCCACTATAATAAGAGGTGGAACAACACCACTCAGGTAATGCTGGGAAAGAAAAGCTTCCACCGCAGT
>SPBV01000294.1 GCA_004525885.1 Nitrosomonadales bacterium | reverse complement strand
TGGCGACCGTGAGACAGATCTTGCTATGACTGAACTTTTTGGCGGATTTTCCACAACTTTTTATGCGGCTTACAGGGAAGCCTATCCACTCGACCCTGGCTACAAAACTCGCAAGACACTTTACAATCTCTACCACATCCTGAATCACCTAAATTTATTTGGAAAAAACTATCTACATCAGGCAGAACAAATGATGAATAAACTACTTGCTGAAATTCATTAGGTTAGTTTTAATATGGTAAAGAACACTTTATAAAGTTAGGGAAATAAGTTCTGTTTTCCAGCAGTAAACGCATAAACTGTTCGCAGATAACTTATGGTTCAAGGAACATTGTTTGATTTAGAAATCAACTGGATCTACATCAAGCGCCCAACGTATCTTACGAATAGAGAGTTTATCTAGCTTTAAATGCCATGAAGTAAGAAATTTTTGTAGCTCCTTGCGTGAGCCAGACTGTACTAACAGATGTGCTCTCTCCATTCCTTTGAGTTTCGCCATTTGTGCAGGAACAGGGTCAAAAACCTCTACATTTCTGGTCGGATGTGCCATTAATGCTGCATTGGTAAGAAAATCTAATGCAGTCGAAAGTTTGGATGCCTCTGCTCGCAACAAAGCTTGATAAACAAATGGCGGGAAACTTGCTGCCTTTCTCTCGGCCAGTAGCGTTTGTGCGAGTGTTTCGTAATTGTGTTGCCGTAATGCATGATATAAAGGATGGCTGGGAAATTTAGTTTGGATCAAAACTTCTCCCTTGATGTTAGCACGTCCAGCTCGGCCTGCAACTTGCATGAGCTGCGAAAATAGATGCTCCGCTGCACGGAAATCGGTACTGTAAAGTGAGGCATCAGAATTCAGCACACCAACTAGACTTAGATTTGGAAAATTATGTCCTTTCGCGAGAATCTGTGTGCCAACTAAAATATCTACACGCTGCTCGTGAATCTCTTTTAGTATTTCTTTCCACGCTTCTTTGCGACGAGTGCTGTCCCGATCTATTCGCAGAATTTTTGCATCAGGAAAGCGTTCTGTTAGAGCAGCCTCTACCCTTTGCGTACCATGGCCAAAAGGTACAATATCCTGATCGCCACACTCGGGGCAGATAGACGGAATACGTTCTTTATAGCCACAATAATGACAGCGTAAATTTTTCTCTTGTAAATGCACCACTAAGCGGCTTGCACAACGAGTACAGGCTGCCGTCCATGCACACGATTTACACATCAGTGTTGGTGCAAAACCACGGCGATTGATGAATATTAAGCTTTGCTGATTTAGTGCAAGTTTTTCTTCTATGGCTGTAATCAGCGACTCAGATAAACCCTCTCTAACTCTGGCAGCACGGGTATCGATGCAGCGCACGTTGGGAAGAACAGCTTTATCAGCAGCTCGGGATGACAAGCGTAACATACGGTAGCGATGATTGATTGCATTGTAATAACTTTCCAGCGATGGCGTTGCCGAACCAAGTATTACTGGTATGTTTGTATATTTAGCACGAAAGATAGCAACATCACGTGCCGAATAGCATAGCCCATTTTGCTGCTTGAACGAGCTATCCTGCTCTTCATCTACGATTATCAAACCTAGATTAGAAATTGGTGTAAACACCGCAAGACGCGTCCCCAATATTATTTTGGCTTTACCCTGTAGAGCTTGTAGCCATCCGTTTGCGCGCTCTGATGCATTAAGACCACTATGCAAGCTTACGATCGGAGTAGCTGGAAAGCGTGCACGAAAAACCGCCTCCAGCTGGGGCGTCAGACTAATCTCTGGTATTAATACTAGTGTTTGTAGCCCTTGAAGCAACTGTAAAGCGACTAATCGTAAATATATTTCAGTTTTTCCACTACCCGTGATGCCATGCAACAGCCAAGTGTTGAATTGACTGGCTTCAGCAACGATATCATTGACGACACTCTCCTGTTCTGCTGTAAGAACAAGCTCTATGGGAATTTCAGGTGTAAAAGTAGAGAAATCTTCTTCCACCCATCCCAGTTTCACAAATTCTTTTAATACGTTAAGTGCGCTAGGTGAAAGTTGTTTTATCTCGCTTACATTGATAACCCCAGATTCCCTAAATAATGACAAAAGACGCTGTTTAAGAGAGCTTCGGATAGAAATTAACGATGTATCAGCAACCTGTCCTTTATTTGTAATGCGAAAATGGAAAGCAACCTGGGATTTTTGTACAAATGCCTTAGTCTTGCGTAACCTGGCGGGAAGTCCATTCATCACCACTCCTCCAAGAGGATGATGGTAGTAATCACTGCAAAATTTAAAAAGGTCTAATAACGCTTTTGGTAATGGGGGGATATCGTTAAAAATAAATACAGCAGATTTAAGCTTTCCTTCTGGGATAGATGAGCTAGTAGTCACCTCAACAATGACCCCTGTTACCAATTTCTTCCCAAACGGAACTTGCACGCGAGCACCAATATGT
>SPBV01000122.1 GCA_004525885.1 Nitrosomonadales bacterium | reverse complement strand
TTCAACACTTATACCGAGCGGTTTACTAATATCGTCAGCCAGCCGTGAGAGTGATTCATGTGCCTGCGACTGGATACGCTCCTGCCACAACTTACCTTTCTCGCCTAACAACCGCAGCAATTCGTTTAGCTTATTTTTGTCTAACACATGCACAAGCTCAAGCTTTGCTCCAATTTGTTGAGCCAACATGGCTGCTCGTTGCACGGTATGACGTGACGGCGCAGAAAGGTCGGTGGTGACAAGCAGAGTGCATAAGCTATTTTTCATAGAATATTTCCAATTAGTTGAGCGTATTGACGATCACCTTGGTTACGTGGTTAGTGTAAATCAAAAGATAGAACTATAAAAATATAAAAGTCATTATCTTCTTTTCTTCCCTGGTAGATTTGTTTGACATGACTTTCGTAAAATAATTAAACATTATTTTTGCTTCTTGTAATAGAAGCAATCCAAGCTGACCAAATAAAAGAATTATCATATTTTTCAAGGTGAGAGTACAGCTCTGCGCATAAAACTTAATCGCAACTGTTTTTCTGCTTCTAGGATGACGAATAAAATAATACCGATACCGACAATGAGCGCGCCAAAACTGGCAGTTTTAGATGAATAGTGAATTTACATTACGAAGATTAACCACAATGGGAAGGTAGATAAGTCCAAGACTAGGTGTGCCTCCCCTCCTTTATGTTAATCATTCTCATGGCATATTTATAGATGCAATCAAATGCCTGCGTTCCCATAAATTACGCTGTTAAGTATGAGTCTAAGTTAAATATAGATTAATCTTCGCTTGGGTTCTAGCAAAGTAATCTATTGGGCACTTTGTTGGGCTTTTTTATGATAGCCAGGACTTGAATTAAGAAAAAAGAGCTAGCTATTACACTAACTCCTTGTTTATATGGTGCGCCCGGAGCGATTCGAACGCCCGACCCCTTGGTTCGTAGCCAAGTACTCTATCCAACTGAGCTACGGGCGCTGGAATGGATAATTAACTTGTTCTTCTTATGTTTATTCATAAATTTCAGGATAAAATTATATCAGACTGTTAAATATAATTTCGATAATTCACAAAAGCTGCTACAACTCCGCACCTTCAACAACTTTATCAGTAACACTATAACTTCCTCGGCTACGCTGTTTCAACCAGGGAATATTATTTAATTGGACATTTTTGCTATTGATCTTAATGAGACCATCTTTCTGCAGCCTGGAAAAAGCACGACTAACAGTCTCCAATCTCAGTCCCAGATAACTACCAATTTCCTCTCGTGTCATGCATAAACTAAAATTTGAGGAAGAGTAACCTAGTTTAGCAAAACGCTCGGACAAATTGAGCAAAAGAGTGATCAAGCGGTCTCCCGCTTTCATACCACCTAATATCGCAATTGTTTCATAATTATGTACGATTTCACTACTCATAATTTTTTGAAAATGATGCATCATAGAAGGAATGATACGACCGATTTCTTCCAGCCTTGTAAAAGGGATCTCACATGTCTCACTGTCTTCAAGAGCCGCTGCGTGACAAGTGTGCGCACCTGTGCTGATGGCCTCAAACCCCAACATCTCTCCTGGCATATGGAAACCAGTAACCTGCTCCCGCCCATCTTCGTGTAGCACATAAGTTTTGAAGAACCCACTGCGGACAATATAAAGAGATTGAAAATCCATACCGGCTCGATACAAATAGTTACCACGCTGGATCTTACGCCACCGATTAATTATAAAATCGATGGCATCCATTTCGTTTTCCTCAAGTCCTACCGGCAAACACATCTCTCTCAAACCACAAGAAAAACAACTAACTTTGCTGCGGGGGAAATTAGAATTTAGCGGCATGCAAGGGCCAGACGGGCTAATATTTTTAAAAATAGGTGTCAATTATTAATCGATAATTTAACCTAGACCAAAAATTAAACATAATTCCACAAATATTAGTTTATCCGTATTACTACTAATAATCTATCGTTTAAAAAGGTTAAATACTAAGATTTACATTCCTAGCTATAATTTTGGTGTCATTTGTATGGGCTTTTCTAGTCCACATTAAAACGACTGCTGCTAAGTAGCTTAATCTCAAACCTTATAGACTGAGTATCACTCTCACTTAGCATGTTCCAGAGAAACTCTAGAGAAAAAAAGATAAAATCTAAACTTGACCTGTACAGATAACAACTTTATAAGTTATTTCTTGTGGCTAAAGTACCGGGAAGAGGAATATCTGTTATGCGTAGTATGGTAATTTTAGCTAGGGCAACGAACCTGAGACTAGTACTCTCTATATATGAATAACTCAGCAAACAAAGGTCACGTATTTTCTATAACCATTTTATGGTTACTGCTAGCTTCTGTAAGTAATAACGCAATAGCAGAATGGATTAATGTTTCCACAAACGATAATGGCTCTACTGTCTACGCTGACCCCACTACTATCCAGAGAGAAGGAAATCTGACAAAAATCTGGGTTCTATTTGATTATCGAGAAGCCATACTAGAATCAGATGACAGAATAATGTCAATAAAAAGACATGAAGAATACGACTGTAAAGAATCGCAAACTCGATTACTTTATATATCTAAACATTCTGGGAGATTTACCGAAGGTAAGGTGGTCTATGTCAACGATATACCTTACAACAAGTGGATGCCTGTCGTATCTGGTAGCATAGTCGAAGACCTATGGAGATATGCGTGTAGGTAATTTGAAAGTTGACATGCTTACAAAGTAGCCATTGACAAGTTAAAAATGTTAAATCTAAAAAATTTCAATGCCTAGCGGGAGCATGGAAATCGACAAACTTGTCAAACGCTGCCTCAAGAGAAGGTAAGTGCGCCTCTAGGCTCGGGTTAGCACGATAGGTATCAGCAAGCGACAGCACTATATCGCTAAAGTTCTCATCGCCAGTTTTAAATGAGAGAACAATGTTGCCTCCTTTTTTCAGCTCACTGTCCCAGCGTTTACGCACCACCGACCAGAACGGAGCAGTATCTTTCCAATAAGTAAGTCCTGGGCTGAAATTAAAGCCGGTAATACGCCGGTAGTCGTTAAAACCAAATTCGCGTACCAAAATGATATCCTCTCCATCTTCGCGTACGATCTTTGTATTGTCCTGCTCATGCGTCCAACCCTGTGGAGTAATTGTGTGGCGGTTCTCAACATTTAGTAGCTGATAGTCGGTGCGCTTGGTATATTCACGCCGTGGCAGTGGTCGCCAGGTGCGCTCGGAAGTCCAAGTTGACACTCCGTAACGGTGATTCCACCTACCACTGCCTGCATAACGGGGCCCATCATTAACCTCATATACCAGTTGTGTCCAAGTGCCCGGCACTGAGGATGGGTTGCGATAGTTATATTCAAAACGCTGGTTACCGACATAAACCCAATGAGAGGGTAGTTCGTATACCCAATCCTGACGCCAGTGTTTGATCGTCATACCGTTCGCAGCGACTAGAATGTGTTGCATTGATATATGCGAACCACTGTCACCGACAAGCACCACTACCTCGAACCCTCCAGAATGCTTGGGGTTTTTCCTTTCGTATCCGGATCTAAGTACTGTGGTCTCATAGAAGTTGAAAGCTACCTGATATTCGCCAAGCATGGCAAGGATGGCGCGACGATCACAGTCAAAGGAACGTTCGTTGAGCGTGCAAACAACAACAGGGCGATCGATAGGTGAGTAGCTAGCGGGTATATCACTCTTTGTCATGTACATTTTACTTGCACACGCAGTAAGTAACGAGAGAAATAAAAATAAAAATATAACTCGGATAGTTTTAATGGCAACCTCTAAGTACAAAAATAATCCAAGAAAATGTTCTGATGCGCCAACTAATACCAGCTAAAGTGGAGACGCACTATTAGAAATCGGATAAGCCGCAGAGAAACCTTCATATATTTACGAACAGGGGCACAAAAAAATTCCGTGTAAGAAAAACTGATGTCTGTGCACGACAGGGGTCCCGATTTTAGGCGATAAATACTAATTTCAGGATCTGCACCCTTTAAAGCTATATAGTACTTTTAGATAATAGCAAGAGGACACTAATTTTAGTGCACTATCCTATCTGACACAGCCACCGCTCCTAATTCATGCATCGAATTTAGCCATGCTGGATACTGCTCAAGTGTTATGCCAACAGATTCGGCTAATTCAGCAGCATCTATCCAGTCCACAACACCATCAACGCCCTCAGTTAGGACAAGAACTCGCTTTTTTATTGCGGGCAAAGAAGGAAGTAATTTTTTCATATCGCTAATATATGGGCGCTCAGTACAATCACAAGTAGAAATAGGAATATCAAATAATTGATTTATTCTTCAAAAAGATACGGATAATACTGGATCAATATGTACTGACTTATCCGCAATTAGTATCCGCAACTCCCGAGACAGTCTAAACCAGCAACAGAAAAACTACTACTTTTTCGTTATTAATATTTTTCACCCGGTAACATCTTCTATACATTTTGTTCTAGATAGCCTGTTTGATGCATAAATATTATTTTATGTTTCTATTTTCTTATCTGATATCTCGTTCTTTAATTAAACGAATCTTAGTTGGCAAATAAAACCCCATGATAATGGAGACAATGGGTAGCAAATCTACGTTCCAATCCCTTTTTTCGAGCCCACCTGTTGCCGCTAAAACCCATACTAGAAATAATGCTAAAAAAATTGAAGCAAAATAAATATAATAAGAGTTCTTATTTGCCCCCTTCAAATCTCGCTCAATCGCATAAATGTACTGGAAGCTGACTAAACCACCCATGGCTGAGAAACAGAATAAATGTAACACTATCAACAAAAGCGATGTCGTACCCATGATAAAGATTCTTTCCATTAAAAGTTGCAGGCAAACAGCCAACTTCCATCTGTATAACGGATGATTATGATGAAATCATGAGGACATTAGATTCCTTAAAATAACTATTTTGGGTCAATTATGATTATTCTGGATAGTCTGCCCAACACCAATAGAGCACATTCGTTTGACAGTCTTAAATAAAGTGATTTTAAGTGCTTTAATAAATTATTTAGCAATCAATTTAATTCCTTCCAGGTATTATCCTATTGAAAATAATACTGAGGGAACTTTAAAATACCCCTACCCATAAATATCTGCTATTAACGACTTATTCTTGATTCCATTCAAATCCTTTCTCTTTCATACATGCCAACATATTTTTTCTCCTAAGACTCGCCCAAGCTGCGCCTAATTCATTTCCGTGCGAATTTTCAAATGCCTTTTCAGTTGCCTCTATTTGACATTGTTTCCTTTCTATACTGTAGTCAACATCTTCGCCATTTAGAGTGTATTTGCCGTTGTAAGGTGTTGATGCACACCCACACACTATTATCACCATTAATACAGCTATTTTCTTCATCTTTTTTTCTCTGTTTATATAACAATTCACTCAGTTTCCCATGAAAAATTCACGTCATTTGGTTGTCAGCTCATTATTTTCTCTGGTCCTGTCCTTTTGGAATATCATAAAACTACGCAC
>SPBV01000235.1 GCA_004525885.1 Nitrosomonadales bacterium | reverse complement strand
GGTCTGCGCCGGACTAGTGTGTATGAAAAAATAAAAGAAGGGAGTTTCCCAAAACCAATCCGTATTAGTTCAAGAGCAATTGCATGGGATTCAGAAGCAATTGATAAATGGATTGAAAAACAGATTGGGGAGGGAAAATAATGCATACTCCCAAAGAAAAAGCCCTTGCGTCAACAAGGGCCCAATTTGAAACTGACTGCAGCCACATTCTCACCGACGTACTCAAATTAGTCAAGGACAAGGAAACAACAAAAGGAGTTTCCCACGCTCAGAAAATCAGTGATCCCGACGGTATGGCGATTCATATGGTTCTTGAAGGCGCAATTCTGTCTATTACTGATAAAGAAGGTCGTATCGTTCAATTCTCAACACATCTTGTTCCTGAAATTTTGGGGACTCTTTTAGACGTTGAGAAAATATTCTGGGGGGGGTTATCCAGTGGAAAAGTTTAATCGATCAAATTTACAATCCCCTGCAACATACTTCAAAGAGCAAGGATTAAAACTCACGGGCGGAGGTAAATGGAAAACCGCACTCTGTCCATTCCATGACGATCATAATCCAAGTCTACGGGTTCGCTTAGATACTGGCGGCTTCAAATGCATGGCGTGTGGTGTTCGTGGTGGAGATGTTTTAGCTTTCCACATGCAACGATATGATCTTGGTTTTATTGCAGCAGCAAAGCAATTAGGTGCATGGAGGGTTACATGAATACCTCACATGAAACAGCCAAAGAAGCTGCCCGTAGATTATCTGCACCAATACTTGATAAAGGCTTCAAACCGGTGGCACTGCATGCCTACACAGACGCAGGTGGTTCACCAGCTTATTATCGAATTCGGTGCAAACATCCATACACCAAAGAAAAATGGATTCGCCCAATGAAGCTAAACGGGAGTGGCTACGAGATGGGCGAACCAAAATTTCCGAACGGCAAGCCACTCTATGCCCTGCACCAACTCATCAGTAATCTAGATGCCGTTGTCTATATTGTAGAAGGTGAACAGAAGGCAGATGCACTAAACAAACTCGGCTTGGTTTCTACCACAAGCGGAGGAGCAACAAGTGCTGACACGACTGACTGGGAACCTTTAAAAAGTCGTACTGTAAGAATCTTTCCTGACAACGATGATGCTGGAAAAGCATACGCGGGAATAGTTGCAAGTATCTTGCTCAGCATGGGCTGTACTGTTTCGTGTGTTGATGTGGATAAGCTTGGGCTAGATACTGGTGATGATGTTATGGAATGGCTTGTGGCTCATCCTGGGGCTTCTGCTGTTGATATTGAGGCATTACCTATCCTTGCCACAGATAATGCAGTACAGAGTGATTACATTCGGGTAATTCTCCCTCCTGATCCACTACCATCGCTTCCTGACGTTTTACAATTCGATTATTCCTATCTACCGGATGCATTTCGCGGCTATGTGCAGGACATTTCAGAACGGATGCAATGCCCGCCAGATTTTGCGGCAGTTGGGGTATTCATAATGATGGCTGCCGTTATAGGTCGCAAAGTGAGTATACGACCGAAGCGGAAAGACGATTGGACGGTAGTCCCAAATTTATGGGGTGCGGTTGTTGGTAACTCAGGCACGATGAAAAGTCCTACGTTGGGTGAAGCGTTATCACCTATCAGAAAATTATCTGCAATTGCGGTAAAGGAATATGCCGAAGCAAAAACCTTGTGTGATGCGAGGATTGAGTTGGCGAAAATTCAAAAGGAAGTTAGGAAATCACAAGTGATGAAAGCATTGAAGAAAGATAAATCGGCTGACGTATTAGACCTACTGCAAGCTAACGAAGCAGAGGCTCTGCCTATATTGAAGCGATACATAACCAATAATGCTTCTTATGAGGCATTGGGTGAATTACTGATAGAAAACCCGAATGGGTTATTAGTTGAAGCTGATGAGATTATCGGTTTGTTAAAACAGCTTGATGCTGGTGGACAGGAAGTTGCCAGATCATTTTACCTAACAGCGGCTGATGGCGACAAGGGTTATACCTTCGATAGAATCATGCGTGGCAAGGGGCTTCATATTGATGCGGTTTGCTTATCAATCGTCGGTTGTATTCAACCCGGCGTATTAGCTGAATATGTGCGCCAAGCAACCGGTGGTGGTGCGGGTGCTGATGGTTTGCTGCAACGTTTTAGCCTGATGGTATATCCAGATATCTCTCCGAAATGTCACTATGTAGATCGTTATCCAAATAGCCCCCTGCGGGAAGCCGTAAATCTTTTGTCTAAAAAACTGGATGAGCTAAACGCTATTGAGATCGGTGCGGAAATTGATCCATACGGCGGCATTTCTTTTCTTCGATTTGACGATGCGGCACAAGCGTTATTTTCTGAGTGGATTGTTAAATTAGATACACGGTTAAGATCAGGTGAAGAACATCCGGCTATTCTTTCTCACTTGTCCAAATATAGGAAATTAGTTCCCTCATTAGCACTGATAAACCATCTATGTGATACCGGGCATGGTGCAGTGAGTGAGGCGGCTTTGCTTCGAGCTATCGCCTTCAGTGAGTATCTTGAATCTCACGCTAAACGAATTTATAGCTACGCCACCCGACCGGATGTGGATGCAGCCAAGACACTGTTGAAACGATTGGCTAACGGCAAGTTATCCGAAACATTCAAAGCACGGGATATATACCAAAAGGGTTGGGCAGGATTAGAAACACCTATAAAAGCACAATCGGCAATTGACCTGTTGGTCGACTATCGCCACCTGAGCGCAGTGGAAATAAATACTGGCGGACGCCCGACAATAAATTACCAGTGGATTAAGGTGGCAGCATGAGCGAATACCTGGCTAGATTGAAGCAGCTTGAAAGTGATGAGACTTTCCAAAATACCCATGGTATCGAACCTGCAAAACCGTCAAAAGGGGCTTTTGGGGGTTTTGGGGGTAAGCATCCGGGGAATATTCTAATTACGAATACTACCGCGCTATCAGAACATGAAATTAAATTAAAGTGGCTGGTTCGCCTTGTTAGTAAACATAATGACTTTAGACAAGAAGACTATGAGGAAGCATTAGAGGTGGCACTGGCTGATTTTGATTCAGCAATGATTTGCTTTACATCACTGGCAAGAAAGGATGGCTTAATCTAGTGTTCAAAATTGGTATGGGTATATAGTGGCGTAACATAATTTAGTCATGGCACGCTGCAAGATAAAATACAGGGCACTTATTTTTGTAAACGTTTACAAAATAGGAGAAAAGAAAGAGAAGTAGGCACTAAAGAGG
>SPBV01000005.1 GCA_004525885.1 Nitrosomonadales bacterium | reverse complement strand
TTCCGACAGCGTGATCGAGCCGCAGACATTACTGGAGTTGGCTGGTCCGTTTCGTGACCCTAAGATTGGCGCAGTTGCTGGCAAGGTAGCCGCCTATAATCGCTATAAAGGAATAATTCCACGTATGTTGCATGTACGGTTTATTCTTTCTTTCGACATGTTGCGCGCAGTGCAGTCTACTTATAATACTGTATATTGCTGCCCAGGGGCACTTTCGGCATATCGTCTTTCAGTCGTACACAAAGTTCTGCAGCGCTGGCGTCATCAGACATTCCTGGGTGTGGCCTGCACGATCGGCGAAGACCGCGCGCTTACCAACCTGATACTTGAGCAAGGCTTATATACCATCTATCAGCGTAAGGCCGTGGTACACACCATCGTGCCTGAGACATATACCCAGCTTATAAAAATGTATCTACGCTGGGATCGCAGCTACGTACGGGAAGAATGGAAACTCTTGACTAAGGTGCTATGGCAGCGGCCCTGGTCCACCCGCTGGATATCTATTATTGACGTATTTTTTACAAATCTGCGCTATCCAATGATTTATATCTGTATTGGATTGTTTGTCACGCTGGCACTACTCGACCCTATCATTATTTTGCGGATGATGGCAGCTATCGGCTTAATGGCAATGTTTTACATGCTCTTTTACCTACGAAGCGAGAAATCCATGGATTTTATTTACGGTATTGTCTATGCATATTTCTCATTTTTTGCTTTGTCCTGGATTTTCCCGTACGCGGTATTGACGTTACGCAACCGTTCCTGGCTTACCCGCTAACCCTTTTGTCACCACATGTATGCTTTTGTAATGAACTTGAGATCAAGAATAGTAGTAACGATAAGTGAGTATTATTGCTTGCTCGTATAGGAAATACTCAGCAATTTATAGTGTTGGCCAGATAAGCTGAAACTATTGTGAACGGATATCCAGTTTTGGATATCCGTTTTGTTCCAAAAACGGACACTCAAATAGAAAGGAAAAACAGGAAGAATCTAGAACATGACGTACAGTACAAGTTTCCTATGTTATCGGTTTTTTTGTTTGGTTGTACAGTTGAATTTGTGAAAGTGATGTGTGAATAGTTTCATTTTCTTAGCTATATACTCACAATCTGTTTCAAGGTTTTTAGTGTTCTTTTTTAGGATTCGTTCCTTGCTGTTATGGGTTTTTCATCGAACCATCGGTATAAGATAGGAAGCACTATCAACGTCAATAAAGTAGAGGTGCTCAACCCTCCGATGACTACAATTGCAAGAGGCCGTTGCACTTCGGATCCGGGGCCTGTAGCGAAAAGGAACGGTACTAGCCCTAACATTGCTACAGTAGCAGTCATCAGAACTGGACGAAAGCGCAGTACACAACCTTGAATTACTGCTTCAGATATATTCATACCCTCATTGCGTAGTTTTTTAATACAAGAAATCAGCACCACACCGTTTAATACTGCAATACCCCATAATGCGATAAACCCTATTGATGCTGGCACAGACAGATATTCGCCTGTGATGAACATTGCAATTACTCCACCTATGGAAGCAAACGGTAATACCAAAATGATTAGCGCAGCAATCTTAATCGAGTTAAACAACAGGTACAGTAGGAAGAAAATCCCCGCAATTGTGAGTGGCACAATTACCGAGAGTGTCTCCATAGCACGCTCCATGTTTTCAAATTGCCCTCCCCACTGAAAAAAATAACCGGAGGGTAGTTTAACCTCATTAGCTATGCGCCCCTGTATTTCCTCAACAAATCCACCCAAGTCACGCCCACGTACGTTGGCCCCAACAACCACCCGCCGCTTAGCGTTTTCGCGTGAAACTTGCGCAGGACCATCGATAACCTTGATAGTAGTAAGTGCATGTAACGGCACCAAAGCACCATTGGGAGCAAGTATCAAAAGATCGCGAATCGCGTCAATATTATTGCGAAATCTTTCTGGAAGACGCAGGGCAATTGCAAAGCGTCTTTCACCCTCATACAAATTAGTGATTTCTTTTCCACCAATAGCAGTCTCTATCAGTTCGTTCACATCGGAAATGTTGAGCCCATGACGAGCTATAGCACGTCGGTTTATATTAATAGTCAATGCCTGATTACCAGAAAGACGTTCGATGCGGACATCGCGTGAGCCAGGCACGGATCGAATAATACGTATTACCTGTTCAGATAATTGACGCAAATCTTCTATGTCATTACCAAAAATCTTGACTGCAATCTGTGAACGAACCCCGGTTACCATTTCATCAACTCGTTCCGCGATTGGCTGCGACAATACGATTTGCACACCAGGTAAAACTGCCAAGCGCTCACGGATATCTTCAGCTATCTCGTCTTGGGTACGGCCAGAATCCAGATCTAGCGTAACAATTGGGTCAGATTCATTTGGCCCGACCGGGTCTGCAGGAGACTCGCCACGGCCAAGTTTTGAAACTACAGTTTTTACCCCTGGTGCCTCCGCAATTATCTTTAGTGCCCATGTTTCCATTTTGATAGATTCTTCGAGTGAAATTGAAGCGACACGATTAATCTGGGGAACTAATGAACCTTCTTTCATAACTGGCATAAATGATTTCCCAAGAAAAGGATAGAGTGCTATTGCCAGTCCAAGCAGGGTTGCTGCAACCAAGATAGTGATTTTTTCTTTCTCCAACGCCAAATTTAGCATACGTTGATAATTAATTCTTAAGATGGCGGTGATTTTAGTGTCTTGATCAGCACCACCACCTTTTAAGAAAAAAGAACACAGCACCGGTGAAAGTGTTAACGAGACAAACAAAGAAACCGCCAGTGCAATCACAATAGTAAATGCGAGCGGACTAAATATTTTGCCTTCTATACCTTGCAATGTCATCAACGGTAAAAAAACAAGAATGATGACGAAGATACCAAAAATTACTGGTACTCCTACCTCAGAAACCGCATCAATAATAGTGTGTATACGTAGATGCGGTTCACTTGTTACAACGGTATGGCTAAGTCGATGATAGATATTTTCCACCACCACAACTGTAGAATCAACCATCAGGCCGATGGCAATTGCTAATCCTCCCAAGGACATCAGATTGGCAGAAATTCCCTGCTGATTCATTACTATAAAGGTAATCAACGGCGTGATAATAAGTGTCACTACCACAATTAAACTGGAACGGACGTCCCCTAAAAAGAGGAACAAAATAAAAATTACCAGTAAGACCCCCTCGATTAATACCTTACTTACAGTCCACAATGCAGCATCTACCAAATCGGTTCGGTCATAGTAGGGAACGATCTGGAGTCCACCAGGTAATTGGCCAAGGTTGTTGATCTTAGCTACTCTTTCTTTTACTCGTCCTACAATTTCTTTAGCATTACCCCCGCGTATCATCATTACGATACCGGATGCTGATTCGGTGTAACCGCCCTTGAGGATGGCTCCCTGACGCACCTCGGCGCCAATCTTCACTTCTGAGACATCACTCACAAAAATTGGCACGCCACCATCTTCTTTGAGAACAATATTGCCAATATCTTCCAGTGTACGAATTAGACCAACACCACGAATCAGGTACCGTTCAGCACCTAACGGCAAGATGCCACCGCTAGCATTGGCATTGTTATTCGCAATAGCCTGATCAACCTGCCCAATTGTCAGTTTGTAATGGCGAAGCCTAACGGGGTTAACCAACACCTGGTATTGTTTGACGTATCCACCTTGCGAATTGATTTCTGCAACACCTGGGATTGACCGTAACATGGGCCGAACTACCCAGTCTTGAATAACACGTCGATCAGATAATTCCTTTACGGAAAGTGCGCGCTTTCCGTCATCTGGATGTTCAAGAGTGTATTGATATACCTCCCTAGACCTGTAGACACTTGTCCAAGTACAGGCGTAATACCTGAAGGCAACATACTTGTCAACTTAAGTAACCGTTCCATTACAAGTTGGCGTGCGAAGAATACGTCTGTTTCGTCAGTAAATACTAAGGTGATGATTGATAGTCCAACCTTGTTCAACGAACGCATCTCCACCAAACCGGGTAAGCCCGTCATTGAAATTTCCAGTGGTACTGTTACCAACCGCTCAATCTCCTCTGGACTACGACCCATCACCTCTGTAGCAACTTGTACCTGTACGTTAGTTACATCTGGGAAAGCATCAACCGATAACTGCTGTGCTGCGTGTATACCAAAACCGACCAAAATTAGTGCGATCACTATCACTACCAAGCGATACTTAATTGATGCACGCACAATCAGAGCAAGCATTGTTTATTCCAAGTCAGCACGCTTACGCTCATTATTTAAATGAAAGGCCCCATCGAGCACAATTTTCCTCTCTGCAGTGAGCCCCTTCAACACCGGCGCACATGGCCTACCGCTTCACCTAACTCAACCGGCACCAAGAGAAAATGATCATCATCCTGCGCAATAAAAACATGATCACGATTGGCCTCACGCACTACTGCCCCTTCTGGAATCACTAATTGTTTTTGTTGTATGCCAGTAATGTACATTCGGGCCAGCATGGCCGGTTTCAGATTGCGTTTGTTATTATTCACCAATGTACGTACCATCACTGTACGGGTTTTAGGGTTGACAGTATCAGCGACGAATACGATGCGCCCGATTAAACGTACGTCACCTAGTGCTGGAATGTATATTTCTACATGTTGATTGACTCTTACTTTTTGTGCACTCTGTTCAGGGACATCACCTACTACCCAAACAGAAGATAGATCAGCTATTGTAAATAGCCGGTCAGAAGGTTTTACTACCTGACCAACTGCAACCTTACGTTCAATTACGACACCTTTCTTGGACGCAGTGATCGAAACCGAGGGTAGAATATGTCCGTGCTTTGCCAGATCATTTAGTGCACTACTACTTACCCCTAATAAACGTAATTGATCTGATGCAGCACTTAATTCAGCGCGAAAAACCTGTAGCTCAGATTCGCGGCGTTGTAACTCTGCACCGCCAATCACATCAGCCATCAATAACTGATGTCCGCGCTCAGCTGCGCGCTTAGCCAGTGTAGTCTGGGAATTTGCACGTAAAAAAGCAAGCTGTGCCTTGGTCAATTCAGGGCTAGAAATACTTGCTAACACGGCTCCTGAATGGACTTCATCACCCAGCATGGCATTCACCTCGACGATACGCCCAATTACATTAGCACCTACACGAACAAGTGTATTTTCATCTGCTTCAACTCGACCTGGTACCCGCAATGTATCAGCAATTTCAAGCATTACAGGTAACCCAACCTTAAAGTTCTGAGCCATTTTAGGTTTGAGTTTAATGCTATATATGTCTTTATTTTGTGATCGCGTATTCCCTTTGTTACCAAAAGGGGCAGTTGGCTCGCCACCATCACATCCGGCTACAAATAATGTGATGAATACAATGGTTCCAGTGATTAACACTATGGGTCTCATTTTAGAACATGTTCCTTGGGATAGGGACTACGAAGCCGGTGAATTTCAGCTACAGTAGACTGGGACTTAATGTGTCCCAGCATTTTACTAGGCTTCACAAACGCGCCTTTTCTTAAACATTCATCAGCGACCTTATAACCTTTTGATTCAGATTTTGGAAGCCCAAACATACATTTCCCCATATTGTGACTATTTTAAGTATGCATACTATCAGTTCAGTTGAATGTCCAGCGGATATTCATATTTATCTGGCTAACGCATACATTTTGAGATTGGATAAAGCCCAAATAGTAGACTCATTGTTTTGTGACTTGTTCTTAGGCAATGTAATTTTGATAAGCTGAGAGTGTGCTTCAGCCAGATAATCCGATAATTATCCAATAGAGGATTCTGTCTAATTTTCCGATTGAGTGTCTATAGCATTGAGAGAATCGCGACGGAAGGAGCCAAGCTGGGGGGGGGAAATAAGGTCTGTCGAAGTAAAAGAGTACAAGAAAAGAATCGTATAATTATTGTAGTAAGAGTCAGCTAGAAAAGTGGAGGTCGACCCGACAAACTTACCTGTCAGCATTTCAAAAATATTCATATTGAATTTTACATATCCAGTTTGATACGCGGACTTATAGAATGCCAATTCAGGCAAGGAAAAGGGTATGAAGGTACTTTGGATCGGAGGCAAACCAACAAAGTCTCCACCTAACTCGGTGCCTAGAGCCATTACAATTACATCAATTCTATATATAGCATTTTTTTCGTCTTTCTGAACGAGGTATCCATGTTGCCCCAACCAGCCAGTTAATACTTGTTGCAGAAGAGTTTGGTCTTTGGTCAATCCAGACGTATTGAGTATTACCTTTGAGCCGGGTGGAATAGGTAGAGATTCATCAGATTTACTGGGTAGGCTACGTATTACAGCTTCTGAAATCAGTAATTGTTCAACTGCTGTTCTTGGAGATTGTGTAGTACGTATAGTCGAACAGCCCATCAGGAATGTGATGAAAACTGCGCACAATGCCGCGATCTTGAAAACCTTATTCATAGAATTACACTCATAATTATCTTTCCTGCTAATCTAATAGTTTTTTATCGTGCTGATAGGGCTGCAAGTATGTACAGAGCCCCATGCTGGTAAAGCCTACAGAAGTTCTTTTTCTTACCGACTAGATCGTCCATTTATTAGCCTCCATGGATTTCATAACTATATGCTCATATTGTACGAGGCGCAAACGTGAATAGAAAAGATTACTTGGGGAAAGCATGGCGAGAGTAAGATTACTTGAACGTAAAACGCTTGACGTGCAATTTCAATGCGGCGATCTTTGATGACTCCTACTGACTGTTTATGTACATCACGCTAGGGGATGATCCTTTACACCTAGAGTTTTCATTAGTGTGGTCTTTTCCGAGTGTCTGTTTTGTGCCAAAAGCGAACACTCAAAGATTTTTATTCTAGAAAAATTCTTTTCGCTAAAATTGAGGAAAGGAAAGAGGTGTAGGCGCTACATCAATAGGGGGTAGCTTAATCCAAGACTAGGTGTATACCCACCCCTAATGTAACTTTGTTGCGGCGTAGTGAGACACACAAAA
Source organism: Nitrosomonadales bacterium (assembly GCA_004525885.1). Classification (GTDB taxonomy): domain Bacteria; phylum Pseudomonadota; class Gammaproteobacteria; order Burkholderiales; family Nitrosomonadaceae; genus BJGV01. Next base: position 16,510 of record SPBV01000005.1, on the reverse strand, counting down.
CAAGGGAAAATATGCAGAGTAAGAGGTTTTATCTGGAATAGTGCCAAAAATTTTCTTTCCATGGTCACTGCTAGTAATGATCTTATTGTACGGGCGGGATAAAACATTTATAATCATCAGAGAATTGGCCGCTGAATAGTATGTCATAATAGCCTTACTCCTAGTTACCATCGTAATCTTACAATTTGTAGTTCTGCCACTTCCTTGGTGTTCAAGTGGATCATACCTTTCTATTTCAAGTAGTTGGGAAACTGAACTTCATATGGGCCTAGGTTAGATCGTATTTGGCGTTATGTGACACCCCGTTTTTTTACCAGCAAAGCAGCTAACAAATCGCTCAACTTGACCGGCGCACAAAACGCGTCGTCAAGTTATCTCAGGTTTTTAAATTTCACCCATCAGTATCGCGGAGAAGAATTTGATAAAAAGACATCAGATACAGTTCCCTAAAAAAGAAATGAAAGATCAGAGTCAAGATGAAGCATATTTTTACCTGCTTGGCCCCGGTGAACCACGAAAAATAAGGTTTCATGATTATAATGAAATTTATCAGATTCCTGGTTTGTATGAGCAAATTTACTATGATCGCCTTAAATGCACTTCTCCTACTTTCGTTGCTACGATCTTAGAGACTACAATTAAGCATAGCTCAGGAAATTTTACCGAATTGAGAGTCCTTGATTTAGGTGCTGGCAATGGAATGGTGGGAGAAGAATTAAAAAACCGAGGAGTCTCTCGTCTCGTAGGTATAGATATAGTTCCTAGCGCTTATGACGCACTAATACGAGATCGGCCTGGCATCTATGATGCTTATCATATTCAAGATTTCACGGCGCTAGATCAAGAGACAAGGAGCGAGATAATTTCTTGGGGTTGTAATTGTATGGTCACAGTCTCTGCACTTGGATTTGGTGATATTCCTGTAAAAGCTTTTATTGAAGCTTTCAACATAATAAATAAGGAGGGATGGGTAGCTTTTAATATTAAGGAAACCTTTTTTGACAAAACAGATACGTCAGGGTTTTCACGCATGACTAGAGAACTGATATTCTCTAACTACTTTGATGTCTATCATATAGAACGATATCGTCATAGATTCTCAATTGATGGCGAGCCACTATTTTATTTCGCTATTGCAGGGAAGAAAAATGCTGACGTAACAGATGAGTTTTTGCAAAGCATCGATGTCGGTCTCTTCTAACAAGGCCAAGCGGGCGGGGACGCGCTAAAGTGCACCCCTTATGCCATCAAAATGTTCCTAAATGTCCGTTTTGGACACAAAGGGGACTTTTACAAAAATTAGAGAAAAAAAGAAGGAGTAGGTACTACCTTGGTAAGGGAGCGGCTTAATCTAAGACTAGGTGTACCCCCACCTATTCCATTCATTAGAAAAAGAAGCATGTGTACAACTACAACGACGGGTACCCTAATCGACACCCTGCCTGCCTCCTAATAACCCCCGCCCCTTAATAGTTAACGTCTATTAAAACTCGTATAAAGTAGCAATATGGTAGCAATGATAAGGAAAAAGAGATTAGCGTAATAGCTAACCCCTTATATTATTGGTGGCGAATCAGGGATTTGAACCCCGGACCAACGGATTATGATTCCGCTGCTCTAACCACTGAGCTAATTCGCCACGAAGCACTTGAAAGAGATGGCATTTTGCCCTTGGAGAAATTCTCTGTCAAGATTTACAAGGATTTACACTTAATTCTCACCTAAAAAAGCGAGAATCTCAATCTAACTTTTAATTCTTTTGTGAACATACTTATCCCATGGCATTTTTATATTTATTTCAAGCGTTAGAAACAACTATACCGTATCGCGACAGATACCAAGCACCTGTATAATTCATCTATGAAATTTGATGTTGTAATTATAGGCGGCGGAATTGTTGGCGCAAGTCTAGCGATAGCCCTTAAAGACAGCGGCTTGAAGATAGCATTGGTGGAATCACGCCTACCCCCCTCTCTTCCTGACGATAAAAGCTGGGATAGTAGAATTTATGCGATTAGTCCTGGCAGCGTCTCGTTTTTGGAGAGCCTAAACGTTTGGACAGAAATTAATAGAAACCGCGTATCACAAGTCTATGAAATGGCGATATTCGGAGATGACAATTCTGCACGCCTTGATTTTAGTGCCTACGATGCTGGAATGACAGAACTAGCATTAATTGTGGAGAACCGCCAACTGCAAGCAGCAACATGGAATGTACTTAAAAGGCAGGAAACTAAAGTAAAAGTTTTTTGCCCTATGCAATGCACCTCAATAGAATGGAATGAATCTAACGCTAATATTCGACTATCAAATGATAAATTGTTACAAACTACGCTGATCATCGGTGCAGATGGTGTAAATTCCTGGGTAAGAAAACAAGCAGAAATAGAAATTTCGCAACACTCATATCAACAAAGTGGCGTAGTGGCTAATTTCGGCGCTGAGCTATCTCACCAGAATACTGCTCGCCAATGGTTTCGTCGTGATGGAATGCTCGCCTTATTACCCTTACCTAACAAATTAGTATCCATGGTGTGGTCAGCCAATGAAGAACAAGCCAGTACACTACTCAGCCTACCTGAGTTAGACCTATGTCGACAGGCCGAAGAAGCATCCTGCCATGCGCTGGGTAAACTACAACTCATTACGCAGCCTGCTGCTTTTCCACTGAATTTCGTACGCGTGAAAAATTTGGTAGCACCTCGTCTTGCCCTCATTGGAGATGCTGCTCACGGCATCCATCCTCTTGCTGGACAAGGTGTAAACTTGGGTTTGCGTGACGCACGTGAATTAGCCTCAACTATTATTGAGCGCGGACCTCAGTCAGATTGTGGAGACTATATTCTGCTCCGCCGGTACGAACGGGCACGCAAGGAAGATATTTTAACAATGGGATATACTACAGACAGCTTGCAGAAGTTATTTAACAACGAAAATCCAACGCTTGCTCGTTTGCGTAACTTAGGTTTAGGAATTACTAACCAACTTCCACTAATAAAAAAGCACCTTATACAGCATGCACTAAGCTAAACAAACAAATTATCGGATATCAAAAATTAGTATCAGAATGCAATCATAACCCGTTAACTTAACTACATACCATGCACATAAAATTATTTTTTCTCTCCTTACTGCTATACCTCTTCTCTAGTACAGTGTACGCTGACGAAGCATTACTAAAAAAATCACTCGAAGCTTATTTTACCAACGAGAAAATTGAAATACTAAAAAGAACCCCATTTTTGCAGCTATACGAAGTTGTGATTGGGGGCCAACTTTTTTATGTTGATGAAAAAGCGAATTATTTTTTTTCCGGCTATTTATTTAATCTAAAGACTGAAAAAAATATAACTGAAGAACGCTTGCGAGAAATAAAGGATGCACGACGAGTAGATATTAATTCTCTCCCTCTAGAGCTTGCAATCAAAGAAGTCAAAGGTAGTGGCAAGCGAAAACTAGTTATTTTCTCCGATCCTAATTGTGGCTACTGCAAGCGTCTGGAAAAAGAGTTGGTTAATGTTACCAATGTCACTATCTACACATTACTCTACCCTATACTCAATGGCTCTAAAGAAGTCGCTGAAACAATATGGTGTTCCGATGACAGACTCAAAGCCTGGAATGATTTTATGTTGAATGCTATAAAACCCACAGGGACGAACTGTAGAACACCAATTGATACACTGATCCTGCTTGGTAAAAAACATGGATTTAATAGTACCCCGACAATGATTTTTGCTGATGGCACGATTGTACCGGGAATGATATCTGCCGAAATGATCGAGAAAAAACTGAACGCACCCACAAATTAATGACCGGAGTTAGTTCCCTATGGGGACTGAACGTGTTGCACGTAACTGTTCGGCATTAACACCCACATCTTGCCAATCTGTTTCATTTTTCCTGCCTGATTTGCGGCCTCTTTGCCAAAACCCCAGAAAAAATCTGCGCGAACGCCACCCTTGATGGCACTACCAGTATCCTGCGCTATCATCAATCGATGAAGTGGCTTACTGCTGTTAGGCCAAGTAGTTGAAAGATAAACTGGTGCGCCCTGCAGAATAACACGAGGATCAATAGCAAGACTCCTGCCCGCAGTTAAGGGGACGCCAAGCGCGCCAAGCGGTCCCGATAGATCTGCGGGTAGTTCACGAAAAAAAACATAACTTGGATTCTGATGTAACAGCTCATGCAATTTTTCTGGATTCCGTCTACCCCACGATTTAATTCCTTGCATGGAGGCCTTGTCCAATGATAGTTCTCCACGTTCAACCAGCAATTTTCCAATAGACTTATAGGGGTACCCATTTTGATCCTGGTAACCTACCCGTACGATCTTGCCATTCTCCATTTCTATCCGTCCTGAACCCTGAATTTGCAGAAAAAATAATTCAACAGCATCCTCAACCCATAAAAGTTCGTATCCTTTTAAATGGGATGCGCCACCGCTCACACTGTTCTCGATCTCTGCACGAGTGTAATAAGGCACTACTCTTCGCCCCTCCAGTCGTCCTCGCAACCGTATACCTTTAAGCTCAGGATAAACTTTGCTCAAATCAACAATAAGAAGTTCTTTGGGTGCAGTATAGAGCGGGAAACGATAGCGATTTGATAATTTACGGCTACCTTTTAACAATGGTTCGTAATATCCGGTGATAAGGCCATCACTACTAGTATTGGAATTCAATACCTGATATGGTTTGAAATGATGCTCAAAAAATTGACGTAACGCAGTTCTATCACTTTTCTGCAGAGAATCTGCAAGAACGCAGGCTTCCTTCCATAACTGCTGATTTCTTAAAACGGTACAACTTTGCAAGAACGCACCAAAAGCTGGCTGAACATCATCATCTATCCAGCCAGGTAATTCGCTCCAATTAGCTATTCTTAATGTGGCAACGTCTGGTGGCACAATATGTGGTGGAAAATCTGCTACTAGAGGCTTCTCAGGAATAGTTAAAGAAACAATTGGCTCGGTTGAACAGGCATTAAGCAACAGTATTAGTGCGACATTAAGAAAACTTAATTGGTTTTTCATTAAAAATTGGTTAAAGTTATACTTTGTAAATAGACAACAGGCTTTAAAATATGTGGGTAATATTCCTGGAAATAGGTGTGGCAGTAACGTTGCTCGTCATTATCATATGGTGGACTTTACCCCGCAAAAAAGATACCAAGAAAAAAGACTGATATCTAATATTATGGCTTCTGATTTTTAATGCAGGAGCTGATAATATGATTTATGTGTATTTGTAACGCCCTATTAAGAAATATGAAAACAACACCTCTCTTATAGTCATACTAAGTTAGTGCTGTACAAGTAATCTAATAGTTAACATCCCCAACACCGTCATCACCAGCGAACCAAAAAGGTGAGAAGATATTATGGCAAAAGCCCAGCTATACTGTTCACGCAATAACAGTGTAACGGCTTCTGCGGAAAAAGTAGAGAAGGTAGTTAATCCACCCAGAAACCCTGTAATTACAAACAGCCGCACTTCTGGAGGTAGTGTGGTGTTGTGAAAAAAATATTCAGCTGCTATGCCAATAAGATAGCAACCAATCAGATTTGCCGCCAAAGTGCCGAATGGAAGAGTTGGAAAAATAGAGTTCAACATCAAGCCTAACCCCCAACGCAGCCATGCTCCCAATGCCGCACCCACTCCTATAGCAGTTAACGCGTAGACACCCATTCATTATCCGAAGTTTACTAAAAGTATACGAGAATACAACTAACGATAAGTTTCGGCTATCGTATAGGGATGTTTGTATAAGTATGTAATGCAAGACTGCGTCTAAATATTAAATACCTAAATAAATTAGTCTCTAATTCCCACTCGCCCGTAACATTTCAGCTGCATGTTTGCGAGTAGTTTCGGTTATTTGCACGCCACCTAGCATACGAGCAATTTCTTCGACTCGTTCCTGATTCTTAAGTACAGTAATGTGACTCAAAACATTTCCACCATTGGCTGGATCACCAGATTTAGAAACCTGCCATTGTTGATCTCCTGCGGACGCAACTTGCGCCAGATGCGTAACACACATCACTTGACGTTCTGAACCCAATTTTTTTAGTAATCCACCGACAATCTCAGCAATACGTCCACCGATACCTGAATCTACCTCATCAAATATCAACGTTGGTGCCACGCCAACCTTGCTGGTGATAACCTGTATCGCCAAACTAATACGCGATAACTCTCCGCCAGAGACAACTTTCGCCAAGGGGCGTAGCGGTAACCCATGATGGGGAGAAACCTGAAATTCAATTTGTTCCATACCGTGAGCATTCCCTTGGTCCAGAGGTGTTTGTGTAACGGCAAACTTTCCACCTTCCATCGCTAAAGTCTGCATTGCAGCAGTAACTTGCTGAGCAAGTTTTCTAGCCGCCCCATCTCTCACAATACTCAATTTTTTTGCAAGTTTAAAGTATATGTCTCTCGCTATTACTTCCTCCTTCGCCATCACCTCACCATCGCCAACTTGGCTAAAATCTTCCAACTGTTTAGCAACTGTTTTCAATAAGTTTGGTAATTCATCCGGGGCAATGCGATACTTTCTGGCAGCAGCATGAACTACAGACAACCGCTCTTCCATTTCTTGTAAGCTTTTCGGATCGAGATCAAGGCGCTGCTGATAATGCTCCAATTTGGAGACTGCTTCCTGCAGATGGATCTGTGCTGACTCCAGCATATCAAGCACACCTTTTAGACTAGCATCGTATTTAAGGAACCCATTCAGACGCGAAGTTACTGAAATAATTTGCGTAAGAGAAGCTGATTCACTCTCTGATAAAATTTCTAGGCACGCTTGTGTAACCTCCAATAAGCTTGCAGAATGTGATAGACGACTGTGCTCAGACTTAAGAGTCTGCCATTCATCAGGTGAGAAATTTAATGTTGTGAGATCTCTATTTTGTAACTCTAACTGTTCTCGTTCTCGTTCAAATGTAGCAGTATTCTGCTCCCATGCTATACGGCGCTGCTGCAAACTTTGCCAACGACGATAACCTGTGACTACTGCCTGTACCAATTCACGACTACCAGAAAACGCATCAAGTAAATCTCGTTGTTCTTCACTGCGTAGTAATGATTGATGCTCATGCTGACCATGGATATCTACCAATCTTTCCCCCGCAGCACGCAATTGCTGCAAGGTGACAGGACGACCATTAATAAAGCCGCGAGAACGACCACCCGCTTCTATTACCCGACGTATTAAACACGCGCTTCTGTCATCAACATGGCCTTCTAGATCATTTTCGCGTAACCAAGCAAGTAATTCAGGAGACTTACTCACATCAAACTCTGCACTGATTTCAGCACGTTTACAACCATTACGTACTTCACCTGCATCACCACGCTCACCTAATGCAAGTGAGAGTGCATCGATTAAGATTGATTTCCCTGCTCCAGTTTCTCCCGTAAGAACAGTAAAACCAGGAACGAACTCCATTTCCATCCGATCAACAATGACAAAATCCTGAATATTCAAAAATCTTAACATGATGGTAGATTAATGGCTTTTTCATAAGAAAACCCACTCCAACCAAGCTTTTCTCGCAACATACGATAATAGCTGTGATTGGAGGAATGTAGTAATCTCACAGTGTGAGGTGAGCGACGAATTACAACTTTATCACTTTCATCCAGGTCAAAATGAGAGTGGCTGTCAGAATGAATACGCGCTCCTTCAGTGCGATGCATTAAAATTTCCACCATAGCGTCAGGCCCTACCACGATAGGCCGGTTGCTTAGTGTATGTGGACTCACAGGAACCAGCGCAATCAGGTCGAGGCTAGGGTGCAAAATCGGTCCGCCCGATGACAATGCGTATGCTGTAGAACCTGTTGGAGTAGCTATAATCAAGCCATCTGCTCGTAAAGAATAAACATACTCTCCGTCGATGTGCACTTCAAATTCAACCATACCCCCGCCAACCCCTCGATTTACAGCTACATCATTGAATGCCTGAGCACTAAACAAACTATCCTTGCCACGTATCACCTCAGCAGATAGCAACATGCGCCTCTCGGTGATATATTTACCATCAAAAATGGAGCCTAAGGTTTCTAGCATCGTATCGATAGAAAGGTCTGTGAGAAACCCAAGCCGACCTTGGTTGATTCCAACTAGCGGCACATCGAAAGGGGCTAGTCTACGTGCAATATTAAGCATGGTACCGTCGCCACCCAGAACAATCGCTAAATCAGCTCGCGCACCGATCTCGTCCAGAGTTAGAATGGGATATTTTTTCCCTTGAACATGTGGGGCAGTAAGGCAGTCCAGCACCACACTAATCCTTCGGCTTTCCATATATTGTCCCAGACGCAGAAGCGGCGCCATGATTTCTGGATTATCATGCTTACCAATCAAAGCTATAGTTTTGAATAAAGAATTCATCGCAGAGTTGAGCCTAAACTTAAATGAACCATTGATATAAATTATAGAGATATTGCTTTCATGATTAAACCATATCTGGGCATCAAGAGACAAAAAATTCAAGATTCAGAATAACCGAACCCGCTTTGCTTGTCCTTGGGTCCAGAAACCTAAATCCTAGTGTAGAATGACCGAATGATTAATCGGCGCGCCCAAATCCTACTCAAAACATTGGTTGAATGTTATATCAGAGAAGGCCATCCGGTAGGCTCTCACTCACTCTCTAAGTTCTCAGGATTGGACTTGAGTCCTGCTACCATACGCAACGTGATGGCTGACCTTGAGGAAATGGGTTTTGTTACTAGTCCCCACACTTCCTCTGGACGCATCCCTACTCCACGAGGCTACCGTTTGTTCGTGGATACACTACTGGTTGTCAAACCTTTGGGCTCAATCGAGATCCATCATCTGGAAGATCAGTTGCCCCCAAATAATCCATCCCGCTTGATCAATTTAGCATCACAGTTGTTGTCTGAATTAACGCATTTTGCCGGTGTAATTGTCACGCCCAAACGTAATAACACGGTGTTTCGTTACATAGAATTCATGACTCTGTCTGAGGGACGCATTCTCCTTATTATCGTCACCCCAGAGGGTGATGTGCAAAACCGAGTACTTTTTACTGACAGAGCCTATAGCCAATCAGAATTAGTTGAAGCAGCAAACTTCATAAACCAGAATTATGCTGGCTGTACATTGAAAGAAATCCGAAGCCGTCTTCAGAACGAACTAAAGAAATTACACCATGATATGGCCAGCCTCATGACAGCAGCTATTGAAGTCGGCAGTGAAGCAATTAGTGAGAGCAGTGAAACCATGGTAGTGGCGGGTGAACGCAGGCTACTTGATGTACAGGACTTATCAAATAACATGGCGAGCTTGAAAAAACTATTTAGCTTATTTGAGCGGAAAACCGCATTACTGCGACTGCTAGACTTTAGCCGCCAGGCGCAAGGCGTAAAAATATTCATTGGTGGTGAATCAGATACAGCAACACTAGATGAATTCAGCGTTGTCACTGCACCCTACGAGGTAGATGGAAAAATTGTCGGTACAGTTAGTGTGATTGGTCCTACTCGTATGGCATACGAACGTGTTATCCCAATTGTAGACGTAACAGCCAGGTTGCTTTCCAGTGCGTTATCGCGCCATTGATTAACTGGTGCGATCAATTGCTACCGTAATAGATCCAGAGAAGGCAGCCTATTTTTATAACTTAATTAAAAACTAAACTGATGTCTCCCGAACCTATTTATCAGCATGGCTCTACTAGTAGGACTGGAATTCTACTTGTAAACCTTGGCACCCCAGATGCGCCAACAAAGAAAGCGTTACGGCCATACCTCAAAGAATTCCTAAGTAACTCTAGAGTAATTGAAATTTCAAGATGGATTTGGTGGCCAATACTGAACGCTATCATCTTAAATACTCGTCCTAAGAAATCAGCAGAAAAATATTCTTTAATCTGGACGCCAGAAGGTTCGCCACTGAAAGTTCATACTGAACGCCAGGCTAAATTATTGCTTGGTTTCATTGGAGAACGCATTAAACCAGCGCCGTTGGTAGAGTATGCTATGAGTATAGGGAGTCCCTCTATCTCAGAGATCCTAGTGCGAATGAAACAACATGGATGTGAGCGTATTCTGGTATTGCCACTCTATCCTCAATACGCAGCTAGTAGCACCGCAGCAGCATTCGATGCGGTATTTGTGCAGTTAAGAAAAATGCGCAATGTCCCAGCTATCCGAACAGTCAAACATTATCATGATGACCCTAGTTATATTAATGCACTAGCACAAAATGTGCGCGATTACTGGATGAGAACCGGAGAACCAGACAAGCTGATCATGAGTTTCCACGGTGTGCCACGCTTCACTCTGGACAAGGGCGACCCCTACCACTGCGAATGTCAGAAAACTGGCAGGCTTCTGGCCGAAGCACTTAACCTGGATACAAACAAATTCCAAATTTGTTTCCAGTCTCGTTTTGGTAGGACTGAATGGTTAAGGCCCTATACTGCGGACATACTAGAACAATTTGGCAAGCAGAATACTAGACGAATAGATGTAATCTGCCCTGGTTTTGTTTCTGACTGCCTCGAGACACTGGAAGAAATTGCTATAGAGGGCAGGGCCACTTTTATTCAGGCAGGAGGTCAAGAGTTTCATTATATTCCCTGTCTTAATGAACGTGATGACTGGACACAAGCCTTAGCTGATATCGCTCTCAAAAATTTACAAGGTTGGATTGGCTTAGAAGAACCAGAAGAAGAAGCCGAACAATCAAGACAACGAGCGATAAAAATTGGAGCTAAAAAGTAATAGAAAAAGCATTTAGCAAAGAGAGTTTAGAGAAACACCCTGTACTGAATTATTCTACTCAATTTTATCACGATTTTTACTTTTTCTACTGCCACCAAGCCAACTTCGAATGAATTGAATGACGCCTGGAATGATAGAAATGAAAACAATACCAAGTATGAAAAAAGAAAGATTGTTCTTCACTATAGGCACATTTCCAAAGAAATAACCGCCAAAAATAAAGAAATTGATCCAGAATAAGCTACCGAATGCACTAAATGTCATGAAAGTCGTGTAAGTCATACGCCCAATGCCTGCAACAAATGGCGCGAAAGTACGAAAAATTGGTAAGAAACGTGCAAAGATAATAGTCTTCCCACCATGCTTCTTATAAAATATGTTTGTTTTTTCCAGGTGTTTACGGTTTAATATTCGCGAATCTGTACGGGAAAATAGCTTGGGTCCTAAATAGCGCCCAATCCAGTAATTTGTATTATCGCCAATGAACGCAGCGAGCATTAACAATATTACCAAAAACTGAACATCCATCACACCATTTGCTGCGATTGCACCCGCTACAAATAGCAACGAATCTCCAGGTAAAAATGGCATTATAACTAATCCAGTCTCACAGAAAATAATCAAAAATAGGATAAGATAAACCCAGTTTTCGTAATTCTGAATCAGCCAGGTAAGATGCTGGTCCAAATGCAGAACGATATCGATAAATTGGGTAAAAAGTTCCAAAATGATCTAATAAGAGATTGGTAAATCGGCGACTAAAATTAAGGTAATGCTTCGGCTTCTTTCTCTTTCTTTTCTACTTTAACAAGATCCTCACGTGAAACACCTAGAAGCATGACGATAGGACTCGCTACCAGAACCGCAGAATAAATACCAAATAAGATTCCGATGGTAAGCGCCAAAGCAAAGTAATGTAGCGCCTCACCTCCAAAGAAGAGCATTGAACAAACTGCCATCTGGGTGCAACCGTGGGTGATAATAGTACGCGACATGGTGCGAGTGATTGCGTTATCTATGACTTGCGCTACTGAGGTCTTACGCATCGTGCGAAAATTTTCACGTATGCGATCAAACACTACTACCGATTCATTTACTGAGTAACCCAGAATCGCTAGTACCGCTGCCAGGACCGTTAAGGAGAACTCCCACTGAAAAAATGCAAAAAAACCAATAATTATTACCACGTCATGCAGATTAGCAATAATGGCGGCGACACCAAATTTCCATTCGAAACGGATGGCCAAATATGCAATGATGCCTAAGGAAACTATAAGTAACGCAAGCGCACCATTTTCAACCAGCTCTTCACCTACTTGCGGACCAACAAACTCCACTCTGCGCATCTCTACTGTAATGTCGTCCTGGTGTAGTGCTGCCATAACTATCTCAGACAGCTGAGCACTAGATTTTTCTGGCTTGGCAGGCAAACGTATTAGTACATCGCTAGAGGTTCCAAAATTTTGTACACTAGCATCTGACATCCCAATCTTGGCAAGGGTATTCCGCACCCTGTTGAGATCAGCAGCCTGAGTGTAGCCAACTTCCATAACGGTTCCACCAGTAAAATCGACACCTAAATTTAACCCCTTGGTAACGATAAAAAACACAGCAATAATGAAAGTTGCCAGTGATATAGTGGTGGTATATTTCCCCCAACTCATGAAGGGAATATCACGCTTGATTCTGAAAAATTCCATGTAGAACCTTTACTCTTTTACAAAGTTGACTATTTCCATCTTAGTCCTGGGTATTATCATTTGTTGCTCCCCGGCTTCCATACTTGGCCGATAGGAACATGTTCTAGTTTTCTACGTTTCCCGTACAACAGATTAACCAAGGAGCGCGAGACCATAACTGCACTAAACATTGAAGTCAAAATTCCCAAACACAACACTACTGCAAAACCTTTTACCGGGCCAGAACCAAAAGCAAATAGCGCAATGCCAGCAATCATAGTAGTTATGTTGGCATCCAATATGGTACCAAATGCGCGCTCATATCCAGCGTTAATTGCAGCCTGTGGTGAAACACCATTCCGTAACTCATCTCGAATGCGTTCATTTATCAACACATTAGCATCGATAGCCATTCCTAACGTAAGTGCAATTGCCGCCATACCGGGAAGGGTCAAAGTGGCTTGTAAGATCGAGAGAAGACCAATCAACAGTAATAAATTTACACCGAGCGCAGTTATTGAGATAAAACCGAAGATCAAATAATAAAGAGTCATAAAAATAGCGATGGCCGCAAAACCAAATAAAGTTGAATTAAAGCCACGAGAGATATTTTCTGCGCCAAGACTAGGGCCTACGGTTCGCTCTTCAATAATATCCATGGGTGCAGCTAACGCACCAGCACGCAGCAACAACGAAACATCTCTTGCTTCCGCTATAGTCATATTTCCAGTAATCTGCACTCGTCCACCGGCTATCTCTTCTCTTATTACTGGTGCGGTAATAACCTCCTTCTGATTCTTCTCAATCAGAAGGATTGCCATGCGCTTACCAACATTATCTCGAGTCAATTGTTTGAAAATACGCGCGCCATTACTGTCTAAATTGATGTGCACTGCCGGCTGATTATTGTTATCAAAACCAGGTTGCGCGTCATTGATGCGGTCTCCGGTCAACATCACCTGTTTTTTTACTAATACCGGACCACCACCGCGCTCAGTGTAAAGCTCTGAACCAGAGTGACGCTGTCCACTCAACGCCAAACTCACGTCATGTTCCTCATCAACCATACGCAACTCCAATGTGGCAGTTCGCCCCAATATGTCCTTAGCTTTTGCAGTATCCTGCACACCTGGTAATTGCACTACAACACGATCAGCCCCAGCCTGCTGAATAATAGGCTCTGCCACACCTAGCTCATTAACACGATTGCGTAGCGTAGTAATATTCTGCTGCACAGCAGAGTTCTGCATACGCTTTAATGCTTCTTGTTTCAGAGTTATCGCAAGATGGAACTCATCTTGCACATCGTTCTCTCGCACACCTAAATCATCATAACTCTTATTAATTTCATCGCTTGCTTTAGCGCGTGACTCAGGATCAGGAAATTTCACAATAATCTGTGAACCTTCCTTAGTTAATCCCTTATAACGGATTTTCTCCTCGCGCAAACTACCCCGTATATCAGCGCTATAACGATCAAGCGACTTGGAAAGAGCTCCTTTCATATCTACCTGCAATAAAAAATGAACGCCACCGCGTAGATCAAGCCCCAAATACATTGGTAACGCGCTGAGGTCAGTCAACCACTGAGGTGAATTTGAAAGCAAATTTAGTGCAACCACATACCCGTTACCAAGTTCCGACTGTAATATATCCTTTGCTTTGAGCTGTATATCAGTATCCGCAAAACGAACTTTGACGCCGCCTGTTTCAAGAAGCATTCCGTTGATCGAAATATTATTTTTTCTCAATGTACCTTCGACTCGTGAAAGTAATACAGTATCAGCCTTATCAGTGGCACGTATAGGCGAAATTTGAACCGCTGGCGATTCACCATAAAAATTAGGCAGGGTGTAGAGTAACCCGAGTAGAACTGAAACCAAGATAATCAAATATTTCCAGAGGGGGTAACGGTTCATATTGTAGATGGACACAAATAAAAAGACGATGTGGAAAGAATTATATCCCTCCTTTTATACTTCAGTTTCGCTGCTGTTATTTTTCCTTTTCAATGCTCTTCAATGTTCCTTTTGGTAGTAAAGTTTGAATAGCCGTTTTCTGGAGTGTAATCTCTACGCTTGGAAAAATATCCAATATCACATAATTCTCCGTAAGTTTGGCTACCCGCCCTAGTACGCCGCCACTTGTTACTACCTCATCACCCTTCTGCAGCGCCTCAATCATTAATTTTTGCTCCTTCGTCCGCTTTGTCTGAGGGCGAATTACCACGAAGTAAAATATTGCTATGACTAGTGCTATTAAAGGCAATTCCATTAACATTCCACCCCCAGCTGGGGCGGAAGCTTGAGCATAAGCTTCACTAATCAACATAGCATTTTTCCAAAGAAGATTTTAAAGGAGGTGCATTCTAGCATGACGCGGCGTTAGCCTGAAATTCTTGTACGTATTCCTCGAGTCTACCCGTCTCGATGGCGGTACGAATTTCACTCATTAATTGTTGGTAATAATGTAAATTATGCAAAGTATTAAGGCGCGAACCAAGAATTTCGTTAATCCGCTGTAAATGATGTAGATAGGCACGAGTAAAGTGGCGACAAGTGTAGCAACCGCACTGCTCATCTGGTGGAGATATGTCCGTACGATATTGATTATTACGCAATTTGAGTATTCCGTTCCGTGTAAATAACCAACCGTTACGGGCATTACGTGTTGGTAGTACACAATCAAACATGTCCACACCCTGTGAAACTGCGTTGAGGATGTCAGCTGGTGTTCCAACACCCATAAGATAACGTGGCTTGTCAACTGGTAATTGTTGAACCGAATGTTTGAGAATGCGTTGCATATCACCCTTGGGCTCGCCTACCGACAGCCCGCCTATGGCATAACCATCAAAACCTATATCCTTCAACTTAGCAAGGGATTGATCACGCAGGTTCTCGTACATTCCACCTTGAATGATGCCAAATAGTGCGTTGGGGTTTCCTCCATCGTTGTCATGAGCACGCCTCGAACGCTCGGCCCAGCGCAAACTTAGCTCCATAGATATTTTTGCTATCGACTCATCTGCCGGATAAGGCGTACACTCATCAAATATCATTACAATATCTGAATTTAGTGCACGTTGAATGCGCATGGACTCTTCTGGTGTGAGAAAATATGCGTCACCATTTACAGGCGATTGAAACTTCACTCCTTCTTCGGTGATTTTTCGCATTCTGCCTAGGCTAAAAATTTGAAAGCCTCCAGAATCAGTCAATATTGGCCTATCCCAACCCATGAATCGATGCAGACCACCATGAGCATCAATTACGTCTAAGCCTGGTCGCAGCCACAGATGAAATGTATTGCCAAGTACGATATGCGCATTTGTTTCTCTCAATTCTTCTGGTGACATCGCCTTCACTGCACCATAGGTACCCACTGGCATGAAGGCCGGAGTTTCTACCCTACCATGAGCCGTCGTTAGGGTTCCGCGGCGGGCTAAGCCATCGCTAGAGTGCACTTGGAATTTCATGTTTGCCTTTCAATTAGCATAGCATCACCATAACTGAGAAATCGATAGCTCTCGTCTATCCCATGCTGATATGCGCGACAAATATTTTCCGAACCACCAAATGCAGATACCAGCATCATTAAGGTCGAACGAGGCAAATGAAAGTTTGTCAACAATATCTCGACTACACACAAGTGGTAACCGGGCGTTATGAAAATATCAGTGTTACCATAGCTGGGTATTAATTTACCATCACCAGCCAGAGCTGCCGCCTCCAATGCTCGTAGCGATGTCGTTCCAACTGCTAGTACTCGTCCGCCTAAAGTCTTTGCAAGTCGGATAGCTTCAACTGTTTCTTCTGGAACATGAAAAATCTCTCTGTGCATTTTATGATCGCTAATATTTTCTACTTTAACTGGTTGAAATGTACCTGCACCTACATGTAATGTTACATACGTAATTACTACTCCCATTTCACGTAGCCTTGACAGCATGACCTCATCAAAATGTAACCCCGCGGTTGGCGCTGCTACTGCACCTTTCTCCCTCGCATAGATAGTCTGATAACGTACTTCATCGTCCTTTGTCACCTCCCGTGGAATATAAGGT
>SPBV01000064.1 GCA_004525885.1 Nitrosomonadales bacterium | reverse complement strand
AGATCTCCTGTTCATAATCTTTGAGGACAATTACTAAGTCACGAGGCGCTGATTGACTTGCCTGTTTTGCTGCCTCAAGTAGAAATTCAGCTTCTGGACGAACAAAGCCGATATAAGCA
This sequence comes from Nitrosomonadales bacterium, assembly GCA_004525885.1. Classification (GTDB taxonomy): domain Bacteria; phylum Pseudomonadota; class Gammaproteobacteria; order Burkholderiales; family Nitrosomonadaceae; genus BJGV01. Next base: position 9,068 of record SPBV01000064.1, on the reverse strand, counting down.
AGATGGACAAGAATGACAGAAACAATCAGAACAACAAAACTTTTAACGATATCAGACATATCAAATATCCACAGGAAAAGATGTGGGAGAATTTAGACTAATAGCCGGTATCAACGCATACACGGTTGCCGTAGTAACAAAAAGAGCAACCAGCACTACAAGCCACTGTACACTTCTTTTTTTTAATGCTTTTTTTAGCTTACTCATTTTTCCCCCCATAGAGATAACGTCCAATTCGGAATCCTACATCGTCACGTTCAGCAGCCAATCCCTCCCTAAATGCAGGCCGGAGCAAGGTAATTGAGCCAGAGCGAAAATTGGCCCCCTTGATTACATGCGACTGTCCATGCTGTTCACCCATTGGATCACTCACGGTTGTATTCGTCATTGGCGGCATGACAGAATAGACATCATGAACCCATTCACTAATATTCCCAGCCATATCATAAAGACCAGACAATTCTCTACTGAAGCTGCCGACGGGAGCAACGCTAACATAACCATCATTATAATTAGGCACATATAATGCCACCTGGCCTTTAGCCGTTTCATCTGCGATATTTGCAGTGTTAGGCGGTACGATCGCCTCATTTCCCCAGGAAAAAATAGTTTGTTTAGTTTTTCCTGACTTGCGCGCCAGCCATTCCCATTCTGCTTCACTAAGTAAGCGATAGCCATCAGCGTTTGTATTAAAATCGTTCACCCTACCATTCGTAATTTCATAGAAGAGTTGAAGTTTTTCTTTTTTACTTAACCAATTACAGTAAGCCGCTGCTTCTTGCCATCTAATCGAAGTAATAGGGATATTGGCAGCCCCCTGACCTTTTTTTGGGTTAAATTTTACAAATTGGCTATTCGTTATTTCAAAAATACCAGCATAGAATGGCTTCGTTAGAATTACATTTCTCAAAAATTCATTGGCGCGCTGGCCTTTTTCAGAACGTGATGCGCCCATAGTCAAGTGCTCTCGCATCACAAATAGCTTTAATTTGATCCCGACTTGGTTAGTCAATTCTCGTGGCGCTTCCTGCAATCGGGCTTGGTATTCGGTTAGCAATGTGGCTGATATCTTTTGAATAGATTTTCCCGTGGGTTTTATAGTTCTTGATACAGAGCGGTACCCCGGTTTTTTGAAGGTGATCTGATGAGTCGCTGCTGGAAGAGTAATATTGATGGGACTGATACCATAGTCTTTACCATTAATCCATATCGATGCAATTGGCGAAGAAGAAATCTTTACCTGACCGATTTCTGCTTCTAGTTGAAAGGAGATTTCTTTTTTTTGATCTGCTGAAAGCTGCACTAATTTAGTTTCTGTGTAATAACCCGCTTTCATATAAGTTAGACGATGTTCTACTATCGTATCGAGGAAAAGTGGTTCTTTTTTTTGAATACCATTTACAAGGAGCGTTCCACCTTCTGGTGCTAGTTTAAGAAAAACTTTTGTCTTCTTATGCCCAAGCTGATAATTGCGCTTTACTTCCTGTGTAGACTGGGTAATCTCGAACTTCTCAATTGTTTCAGTATAGTTTTCGGCTGTAACACGCAAAGTATATTGACCACCAATTTGCCTATACTCTAAAGGCGTTTCTCCAATCAACATTTCATTAAGGAAAACCTTAGCACCATTAGGCTTCGAAGAAATATTCAGCATACCATCGACAGGTTGCAAATCAACCTGCAATTCTGTTTGTTTGCGCCGCTCAATCTCAACATTCAGTACTTTAGTTTGAAAAAAAGGATTATTAATCGTAACGGTATAGGATCCAGCCTCTAATTCGAGATCAAGCTTATTCGAGAGATCAATGTCACGACCATTGATTTTCCAAGCAGTCTTTGGAAGGGCTCTTTCATCTCCAGATATTTTGATGACCAGACGCCCCGGCAATTCAAATAACTCAAGCGGAAAAACCTTACCTATATATACTGAATCAATAGTTTTCGTTGCAACCTTAAAACCCGGAGCAGACGCACTAATAACCGGATTCCCGGCAAGCGAATACACCACATCTCCGATACTAAAGCTCAAACCTTCTAACACGTTGATCTTTGCCAAATCATTTGCTTCAATAGGCATGATCTCCACACGAGTGCCACGCGAAAAAACAAACAGTACTACCATAAACAAAAGAATACTCATTACCGTTAAACTAGAGAAAAGATATATTCGTCTTTGCCGTTTTCTCGCCTGATCTAATTTTTCATTAAATAGGCTCATCACAAATCATGTGGACACTATAGTTATTTTGATCATATGGAATTAGCACCTGCAATAACTTTGACTTAAAACCGATACGCGTTCCTTCAAATGTATAATTTCCAGGTTTTAGCTGAATCATTTTTTGAGAAATGACACCCACCTTGCCTACACCACGAACAAATACAAAAGTCTTGTTATCAGACACGATCGTGACGGGAATCAACCGATTGAAAATTGCAATCAGCTTATGCAATTCTTCCGATTGTTTCTTTATCTCAATACTATAACCTAAAGCATTCTGTGCTTGCGTCAATGTCTTGTTCGCCCCTCTCAAAACACTGCTATGTGCGAGACGATAAGGATCTTTAATATATTGGCTAAGACTTGTCTGAAGACCCAGAATCTCATTAGCACGTTTTAGCCCTTCTATTGCTGTCTCATCTTCTGGTGTTTCTTTTATAACATCAGAAAAGCTAGCCTTAGCTTGTTGCCAGTTATCTTGTTGGATTGCTTGCTCTGCTTGCCTGATAGCTTGCTGAATTCGAAGTGCTTTCTCTTGTTCCAATATCTGACCTAAAAGAACCTTAAGTTCCTTACGCTTTGGATCAACCTTCTCTGCTTCCTGATAATAGTGTCTGGCTTCTTTTATCCGTTTGTTTTCTATTTCAGTAAAGCCTGATGAAATATGTGCATCAAACTTTTTATTTTTTATTAGTTGTCTCAACAAATCCGATCGTTTAGTTACTTCGATGCGATCCGAACTAATCTGCATGATCTGCTGTAACAAATTATATTCCTTCTGCAAATCTTGCTCGGCACGGGCAACCTTTGCTTTATTTAAGAGCGGGAGGATATGCTGGAGTTTTTCAATATCTTGCTGAAGCGCTAAAGCCTCTGGAGATCGCGGCGCAACCACCAATGCTTTTCCAACATGTAATTTTGCTTCTTCATAGTGATCGTCTGCCAAAAAAAATGTGGCTTTCTCCATGCTTTCTTTAAAAATCTGTTCTGATTCTTCCAAAATCGCTAATGTTTTAGCTTTTAATAATTGCATATTATCTAGTGCATTCGGGTAATCGCTGTTGCTAAAATTGAGCATCACCCTTTTCTCTAGCTCATTAATCTCGAATAAAGCATTCTGATTCCAACGTTTAATATTAGCCGCTTGAAGACGCGGCTCCAGCTCATTTTTATATTGCTGAAGTTTTTCTTTAAACTCGTCTCTAACTTTTTCAATGTCTGCTTCAACTGGCTTCTTCTTTTTAGAAACCTTAACAGCAGGAGCATCCTTTGGGGTGGTGAAATTAAAAGAGGACAGACTAACCAGTATCAAACTACAAACAGCAATGGTTATAATAAAACTAATTATTATTTTCTTTCTGAGTTTAGTGTTGCGTAAACGTGCTTCCTCTAGTTTTTTCTCAAGCACGTTATTCGATATAGTTAGAATTGAACATTAGGAGTTTCTTCTTCAGAGTATATTTTTTGCAAAAAAGTACGCCACTGCATAAATTGTTCCTTGGCGTTACCAGTCAACTCAATATTTTTTTTATTAAAATCAATGACCCTTGGTGCTAATTCTAGATCAACAGATTGACCTAGTTCATTCAGTGAATCACGGTGTACTTTGGCCTCCTCGCTGGTTCTAAAACCTTGTGAAATTAAAACGGCACCTCCTATCCCGCCAGCAAGTAGTCCTAGAGTACCAGCAGTTTGAGCAGCATTTGAGTTAGAACTTGCGCCTGCAACTGCTGCGAGGACACCGAGTCCTATAAGTGCTGCGCCACCTACAGCTTGGGCAATAGCTTTCCGATCAGCTGTACGTTTCGCCTTAATTTCTAACAGACTTTGTTTCTGCCACATCAAATAACTGTCATTCATCTCTGCAGAAAAAGCAGCGTAGTTATTTTGTAAATCGTCGATAAAAAGCTGATCTCTTACTCTAATGGCTTTAACGCGCTGTAACATCGGGTCATGGTCACTGGGCTTGCTCACCAAATTAAATCGGTCTCCATCGACTTCAATATATCGCATAAATGCACTATCTGAGAAGCCGGCTCCGAACCGGAGATCTGATAGATAGCGAAGGTCTTCTAGTCTTTTTGGGTCATGATCGTTGAGTGCTTCAGCAATTTCTGTTGCCGCTTTTTCAAATAAGGAATCGTAAGGATCCTTATCTTTATTTCTGTGATTTTTATGAAAAGCATCAGAGACTTCATGCTCAAAAGATTTATCCAGCCACTCCTGACCACTAATATCAATCACTTTTACCGTTATTTCAACTTCTTCACCATTTGATTCTTCAATTCGACAAAGTATATACAAGTCTCCGGTGGCTGTTTTATCAGGGGTTACCCGGATTGAACCGAATCGACCTGTTGCTTCTAATTTTTCTTTGAGCTTATAAGCAAAGCGATTGGCTTCTGCCCTACGTAACTCTGGCCAGATATTTTCATCCTCATAGTCCTCCTGGTCTTTAGGTAGGCCTGGATCAAAAACAGGAATAATGACATCAAGCTTTGAAGGCGCTTCAACCGAATCGATTTTTTCTGGCTTTGAATAAGAAGATGACAGTGAAGGGCCAACTGCTGCCGATGATCTGAGATTATTGTTTGCACACCCAGAAAGTAGAAATGCGTGAAGAAAACAGATGGGCATAATAAAGCTGATAGCAATTTTCTTCGAAGACATGATCTCTCTCATATTATTTTTGGGGTAATCCCTTGTATTTCTTATACTCATTCCATAATTGCTCTTTTTTAACGGGATCAGCCTCGTTTTCAGCAGCGCTTCTTATTTGTGCTGCAAGCGCACCGTCATTATTAGCTAGCGGAATATCATCAGGAAGCTTACCATTTGCAGCTGAAATGTTGCCCTTGTCCATACTATTTTCAGTATTCGTACTTTCCGATGCTGAGCTGATATCAGATTTTTTAACCTTAACATTATCCACAACGGCAGAACCTACTGTAGGTAACTCAGTCCCAGTTATCGTTGAACTAGCAATAGACCCACTATCAGATGCACCTTCTATTTCGCCAGATGAGCCCCCTGAACCACCGGAGCCACCATTAGCACTTGCAGCCGTTGCGCCACCATCAGGAGTTTCCACCATTTTCCTAGCAGACTGACACAGTTCGAATTTGTTCAGGGACTTATAATAAGCCTTATCCATAAGGCGAATACGTTCTTCCCGAGTCAGAGTAGGATCGTCAGTATAATCTATCCGTACATCCTTACAGTCTATAGATGATTCAAAATTTTCCTGAGCATAAACTGCCGACTGAAAGATAGAATAATGGCATACGAAACTGTACATTATGGTAAGCAGAATAACTCTGAATCTTTTCAACAAAAACCTCCATTTTTATCAAAAAAAACTTAAAAAGAGTATCCCATCCTGTTATTTTTTTTGCAATAAAACATGGCCCAATTACAGAAACAACCAGGCACCACAAAACTATTCTCTTGTCAGTAAGATAAAAACAAACCAACCCGTTTAAAAAACTCGGTTTCAGGAGCTCATGACAGCCATGATGTCCGAAATTAATCATGCAAAAACTGGCTGCAATACTTAAAGTAATCTCCTGATTAATTGTAAAACCCAGGTCGAATGGCGCCTTCTGAGACAGAAATTTGCGATCAAAAATTAGTGCGGCCTGCGGGTCATCCTTCTTTGGGCGGTTGAAATCGAACCGGTGTCTATTAATTCCTTACTAATCATAATATTATCGCGAGAATAGTTACCTTATTTTATTGAGATACCCCCAAAAATACCCCCTGAATGATTGGCTGTTAAAGAATCTTATTGGAAGCTAAATGTGACTGTCCGTTTTTGGAACAAGGCAGGCATTTAACAATATATTGCACATAGTAACCTTGGTTAGTCGATGTCTAACTGAGCCAGCAATGATTATTCACTTTTTACCATTGCTCTGCCCAGATTTTGTGTATCGGTACCAAACCATATGTTATCTGTGGATGGATGATAGTGCATATGCCGGACTGTGCCTCCGCCGGACGGTATAGCCGTAATAGAAATAATTTTTTCTGTATGGGTATCAAAGCCAACAAAGTAATTAGGCCTTGTACCAGTAACTAGCCATATGCGGCCGTCTTTATCAAGAGCGGTGCCGTAGGGGTGAGAATTTTCGCCACCGGGCAATTCCCATTCTTTAAATCCATGGGTTTTCGGATCATAGAGCCCTAGCACACCAGTCGCATAATCAGAGTACCAAATGCGCCCATCATCGGTGACCTCTAGACGACGAGGACGAGCATTTTTATTCGGAATTTCTATCTCTGTTAATTTCATTGTCTTCGGGTCAACCCTTGCTAGCTTATTGGTTCCTAGCAACGCAATCCAGGGCGTACCGTTGGGTGCTATTTTTATGCCGTAAGGACGCGCATGTGTTGTCGGTACAGGTATTAACTCCACCGATAAATCTGCCATTGTTAAACGCCCAACAAAATTCCCCACTTGCACGGTAAACCAAATGTGTTGTTCATTCTCATCAAATACCAACGTGTGGGGATCGTTCGCGTTATCGTTAGGCATCACGACCTTATTTAACCGGTCTTTCTGAGGATCGTAGCGGCCTATATAACCTTTTAAATTGCCGGAATACCAAACAATACCGTCCGATGAAACAATTAAATTGTGCGGACCAGCGCTATCGTCCAAATTACGCTTGAAGAATTTTTTTGTTGATGGTGTGAAACGCGCTAGGTAATGGCCAGCTTGGCCGACGAACCATATTTCCTCCCCTCCAAACGCAAATGGATCGCGCGGTTGGCCTTCATAGGGGACTTGCCATTCTTTAATATCAATCGGGTTGAGCTCAACAGAACTGGCATCCATAGGGTCTGCAACACCTATGAGGATCAACCAAAAAAATACCCATAACCGGAAGCCTCGTCTTTGCATGATTCACCTCCTCTCAACTTCCTGAGCCGAACATATCATCCTCATCATAGTCCTAATTCTATAAAACAGAAAAAATTATTAATTGTCTTACATGAGCTAAATCGATAAAAATTTATCTATATTTTGGGCCCCACAATAGAGAGTATAAGTTCTCCTTCGATCCTTCCCTTTATCAAAAGGAGCAAACCAGGTCTTTTTCTAGCTACTCGAACAGTTTCCTCTCCAGCAGAAGCTGTATTTTCAATATACTAACAAATGTACCAATAAATTCATTAGCTTTGATGCGATTTAACTAGACTGCCATAGACACAAACGTCCACTTATGGCACGAAATAGATCTTCATGAATAACCAAATTATTCACTCAAAGCATGTATTTAAAAATGAACTAAACTCTTAATATACAGAAATTATTATGGCTTTAAAGACTTATCATGACGCTGGAGTTCTAGGCGAGACTAGCCTGCTAGAACAGGTCTAATCCAGCAGTGGAATTATCAAGTGGATCATAAAGCGGATCAATCTCTACATCTTTTAATTTCGCTAATATACGTATCGAGAATCCGTCATCAATCGTTGTCTGCCCCCGTATGGCGTCCCCAGTAAGGTGATACAGGAACCAATCGTTCCTTGCATCAAGTTCATACCGAAGGCTATCAACGAGAGCATCTGTCTCTTCTGCTACTAAATCAGAATCCATGTATGCAGATATTTCTTCCTTCAATTTACCATCTCCTGTCACGAAACAACTCTAATTTTGGTCGTAGTGCTGCTGATATAATCTCACGAGCACGAAATATTCTCGAACGTACCGTGCCAATAGGACAATCCATAATTTTTGCAATTTCCTCATAGTTCAATCCATCAATCTCTCTAAGAGTAATTGCTGCACGTAATTCTCCTGGTAACTTCTTCAGCGCACTGGAAACAGTTTCACCAATTTGCTTGGTTATTAGCAGCCGCTCTGGACTTTCTTCATCCGCAACCTCTGGAACTAACGGCTCGTTAGTTTTTGTATTGGATAAGGCTTCATAAAGTGGGATACGAGTACGCTCAGTCGCCAGAAAACCCATGGCTGCGTTAACTCCGATTCGATGTAACCAACTAGAAAATTTGCTCTCTCCCCGGAACGCCATGATTCCACGGTAAGCATTAATAAAAGCTTCCTGCGTCACGTCTTCAATCTGTTGTGGTGACTTAATATAACGTGAAATAACATGAGCAAGCATACGCTGATGCCTGACTACTAACATATCGAAGGCATGGCAGTCTCCTAACTTCGTTCGTCTAACTAAATCGAGATCCGGATCAATGACGTCCAATTTTTTCCAACCCCTCTAGTGCATAGACAAATTAAGTGTATTTGATATAGGTAAATCTAACTTAGAAGAACACATTATATTAGCTCGTCATGAAAGACAATACCATGCTCAATTTAGAATGTAATATTCGTTCATATTTTATTGCCACTTTATTATTTGAACTACTCAAACCGATACTACAGGAATTTTTAAAGATATTAAGAGGTTAGTTTTCTTAAAGCCAATTGCACCTAGATATTGCATATTATAGAAATAAAAGAATAACTCTATCATAATTGAACTGTATTAGATTTGAACCGTCAAAAAAACATTAGCCCATCAATTTTTTTAGAATATTAAACGAAAAAAGTGCAAATTTTTAAATCTATTCTACTTTGTCTGTTTTATTTCTTTCTCACTGCCTGTGCTACAAGCCCACCACAAAACATTGTTCCAGTTAGTAATTTTAAGCTCGATTGTTATCTGGGAAAATGGTATGAAATTGCCAGGCTCAACCATTCCTTCGAGCGTGGATTGAGTGATGTTTCAGCACACTATCAACTACTTCAGAATGGCAATGTTAAGGTAATCAACCGAGGGTACGATGCTGACAATAAAAAGTGGCGTGAAGCGACTGGTCT
>SPBV01000192.1 GCA_004525885.1 Nitrosomonadales bacterium | reverse complement strand
TGCCGCCTCAGTGTAAAGAGCGATTGCTTTGTCACGTACTTGTATTGCTAATTCGTTACCCAAAAGTTTTTCTGCTTCTAGAAATGATATGTTCTCATCATGTGCACCCATCTCCGCTTTAGTTGAGGGCGTGAAAATCGCACCATTGGGCAATTTAGAAGCTTCCTGCAGTCCAGCAGGAAGGGTAATTCCACATATTGCACCAGTCTTTCTATAATCCTTCCAGCCAGAACCTACAACATAACCTCGCACGATGGCTTCAATCGGAAGCGGTTTTAGTCGTCTTACTACAAATGCGCGATCCAATACTTGATCCAATTCTTCAGTTGATATGAGTGATTCAGGTAGAACCCCAGTTAGATGATTGGGCATAACGTGTTCCAGTTTTCTAAACCAGAAGTTGGACATAGCTGTCAGTACTTTACCTTTGCCAGGTACTGGTGTTGGCAGAATTACATCAAAAGCAGATAGTCGGTCTGTCTGGATGATTAATAATTTATTTTCATCAACAGCATAGATATCTCTCACTTTTCCGCGGTGTAATAATTTGAGGCTAGTGAGGTTAGATTCAAGTAAAGCTTTTTCAGGTAGAGTCATATCGAATTTATTCAAGTTCAGGGAGTGTCATTGCTTTAATCTTTTCTGCCTGCTCTTTACGGAAGGCATCAAGCCGAATAGCCATTTCTGGATCGGAAAGTGCTAATAGGGAAACAGCAAATAAGCCGGCATTGGCGGCGCCAGCCTCTCCTATGGCAAAAGTGGCAACAGGAATACCCCTAGGCATCTGCACAATGGAAAGTAATGAATCTAGTCCTTGAAGATGTTTGGAGGGAACTGGTACTCCCAGAATCGGTAAGGTTGTTTTAGCCGCGATCACTCCAGCAAGATGGGCGGCACCACCTGCGCCAGCAATAATGCAACGTAAGCCACGATCGATAGCTGTTTGTGCATATTCAAGAGCAATATCTGGGGTACGGTGGGCAGAGATCACCTGCGTTTCATAGGGAACACTAAAATTACGTAACTGGATTGCAGCTTGCTGCATGACTCCCCAGTCGCTGTTGCTGCCCATAATAATACCTACTAATGATTTCTTCATTTAATTCCTCTTGGTTCTAATTGCTAAGTTTCATGTTCCAAAAAACAATATTACCAAAATTTTTAAATATAAATGGCAGCATACATGTTTCTTAAGTGGCTTACACTAGCAAAACAAATGTACGCATATATCTATATATTATTTATTTTTCTTGGCATATAAACAAGCATAGTAAAAATAGGGGGTTGAACAAATTCTCTGTTAAATATTAAGATTATTTAGCATCTTCACATCTACCAGTTTACCCCCATGAATATTTCCTGACAAAACTGTAAATGGTTTTAACGGCTCACCTAAATCAGACAATACCACCGAAGCACCGTTAAAATTCTGTTTCTCAGTATAGTCACTTACTGTGACAATTGTGTCAAGACCTGCTGCAAGAGCGGCTCTTAGTCCACACTCAGAGTCCTCGACCGCTACACATTGGTGTGCTAGTAAGCCAAGGCGCTCAAGTGCCCATAGATAAATATCCGGCGCAGGTTTTTTTTTAGAAACGATATCACCTGCTGCGATAACGTCAAACCAAGTAGGAGAATTTTCACCTAGTGTAGATTTTAGAAGTGTGATTACGTTTATGGGTGTAGTCGTAGTTGCGATAGCAATCTTTATTTTAGCAACACGTAACTCTTGGATTAGGCGAGCGACACCTGGGCGTAATGGAATTAGGCCGCTCTTAAGTAATGCTACAAAATGTTTTGTTTTAGTACTGTGTAAATTGGCAATCCAGTTTTCCAATTCATTTATCTTTAATTTATCAGGGGCATAACTTTCCATGTAATAACGGATGCGTTCTTTCCCCCCGGTAATTTTAAGCAATTCCCCGTAAAGTGCCGCATTCCAGTGCCAGGCAAGACCAAAATCATTAAATGCGGCGTTAAAAGCAAGGCGGTGACCATCACGCTCGGTGTCAGCTAGCGTACCGTCAACGTCAAATAATACCGCAGAAATTTTACTGTCTCTAATTCTTTCCATTAGAAAGATGCTGGTTGGTTATTCTCTCTATATCAGCAATCATCAGATTAAGCCTTGATAAAAGGCACACAACTTGCTCTCTGTAAACGATCCACAATTGCGAGCCAGGCTGGATTATTTGGCGGTGCTTCTAATAACAGGCGATCATACTGCCCATTATCGAATCGGCGCAAGGTTGCATACAGTTGACTACCGTAGGCTGTTGGTTCGCTAGGCATGGAGAAGTACGAGAAGTCTTTATTTTTTTCCCGGCTCATAAATATCGTTGACCATCCCAATAACATTGGATGGAATCCTTGTGTTTTCAGTTCTACAGAACGCTTCCATAATGATGTGGCTGGCCAAACTTCGAGTGGTGTTAATGGAGCATAATGGGAATTTAAAGAACCTGACACACGTATATTAGACTTTTCTCCTTCTGAAAAGATGACCTCTTCATTCAACACTTCAGCCAATTTTGTCAGTGGAATTCCACCTGGTCGCAAGACGATGGCGGTTTCACCCTTAAAACTAACGATCGTACTTTCCAAACCGATTTTACACGAACCGCCATCCAGAATCATGTCTACTGTATGGCCTAGTTCATCAAAGACGTGCGCTGCTGTTGTAGGACTGATCCGTCCAAAGCGATTAGCTGATGGTGCAGCAAGTGCTTTTTCAGGGCCCATTGCATTTAGCAGAGCAAGCGCAATGGGGTGGTTCGGTATTCTAAGTCCCACCATACTTTGACCACCAGTTACATCTAACGATACATGATGGGTTCTCGGCAGAATCAACGTTAGTGGCCCAGGCCAGAAGTGTTCGGCCAGTTGCCAAGCTGCATTTGGTATTTCCTGTGCCCAGTGTTCAAGTTGGGATATTTGAGAAAAATGAACAATTAGTGGATGATTTGAAGGTCTCTCTTTAATTTCAAATACACGGTTTATTGCAGATGAGATTGAGATATCTGCGCCCAAGCCATAGACGGTTTCTGTCGGGAAGGCTATTGTTTTACCTGCCCTTAGCAGAGTAACAGCGGTGGCAATTTGACTAGATATTTCTGGAGTCACAATAGTGGTTATATATATAACAGAAGATTTTTTCCATAAGTCTGGATAATAAAAATTATTTTTTCGTAACCTGTTTCTTACACATACTAAATTTGGATCTGAGTTGAGTAAGATCCTAGATCTCGTCAGAAATTCTAAAAGAGCAATAAATTAACATTCTTAATGAGCCTCAAAGTTTTCCATATTCTGGAGCATTATTTTTCTGGTTATAACCTACCATGCCACGCAAGACACGTACTATATAGTAGCTTATCCAGCATATTGCGCGACTCATCCAAGATTGGCTTTTCCATTTTTCTTGTAACACTTGTGTTGATTCTTCAGCTATAGCGTTTTTCAAGCAGAGCCTTAGTTGAATTGCGAAAGCTTCATCATCAACCACTATATTGGCTTCCCTAGCCAGTAACAAACTGAATGGATCAATATTGGAAGAGCCCACGGTAGACCAATGCTGATCAATCACAGCAACTTTTGCATGTAAATAACTCTTGTGATACTCATAAATTTCAATACCAGCATCCAGAAGGCTTCCATAGAGAGCCTGTGTGGCATAATGTTGCAAGTGATACTCTATTTTACCTTGCAAGAGCAAAACCACACGCAACCCGCGTTTAGAAGCATCACTAAGGGCTCGACGGAGATTGATACCAGGTAGGAAGTAAGCATTGGCAATAATAATTTCACTGTATGCATTAGTGATGGCATGGAGGTAAACTTCTTCTATATCGCGCCTGTGACGAAAATTATCG
>SPBV01000296.1 GCA_004525885.1 Nitrosomonadales bacterium | reverse complement strand
TCAGTGATTTTCTTTTTCGTATACCGTTGTTAAGAATACTTAACTATAGCGCCAATATTTGGTGCTTCCAAATTCAATATTAAGTTAATAAATATTTAAAGAATAGCCATACGAATTATCTATTCAGTTTTCCTTAATTGTAAACAGTCTTCTGTATTCTCTGATTGCGTAGCGATCAGTCATGCCAGCAATATAGTCAGCTATTGCTTGGTACTTATTTTCGTGGGATTTTACTTGGTATTTTGGCGGGAGTAATCGGGTATCCTCACTAAACACATTGAATAGCATTTTCACAGTATGTTGTGCCTTGTTGCTCATACGTGCTACTTGATAGTGGTGATAAAGACTATTGTGCAAGAATTTCTTTAATTCCTGTTGATCTTTCTTGATTTCTTCACTAAAACTAATTAGGTATGGCGCTACTGAAACAGCGCGCAAACTATCTAACCGGGCACTTGCGATATTGGCTGTACTCTGTTTGATTAGATCTACTACCAAAGTATTGATCATGCATCGAACTGTTTCATGTATCAACTTTCGCCCTGATATTTTTGGATACTCTTTCTTTGACATTGCTAGATGGCGGGAGAAAATACTAACCTCCTCTAGTTGTTCCTGAGTGATAAGGCCAGAGCGCAAGCCGTCATCCACATCGTGATTGTTATAGGCTATTTCATCAGCAAGATTAGTAAGCTGAGCTTCTAGAGATGGTCTTTGGTTTGCAAGAAAGCGCTCACCCACATCTCCTAGTTTTCTGGCATTCTTTTTTGCGCAATGCTTTAGTATTCCTTCACGAGTTTCAAAACACAGGTTTAATCCATCAAAAGCACCATACCGTTCTTCCAGTATATCTACTACACGTAACGATTGTAGGTTGTGCTCAAAACCATTATGGTCTTTCATGCATTCATTGAGCGCTTCCTGGCCAGCATGGCCAAATGGAGTATGACCCAAGTCATGCGCTAGAGCGATGGCCTCTACCAAGTCTTCGTTGAGCCGCAAATTGCGTGCAACTGAGCGGCCAATTTGAGCAACTTCCAGAGAATGTGTTAGGCGCGTACGAAAGAGGTCTCCTTCATGGTTAACGAAAACCTGTGTCTTGTATTCGAGCCTTCGAAATGCAGTGGAATGAATTATACGATCTCGGTCGCGTTGAAATTCGCTGCGTCCAGGCGGGGACTTTTCCTTGATACGGCGGCCACGAGAGTTTTCTGATGATACTGCATAGGATGCTAAATTATGCATTGACGGGACTATCCTCAAGTGTTTCAGTCAGGATCTCTATGGGCACATTGGAACATACTGTAGCCTCACCAATACTCTTAAGCAACACGAAACGGATTTTCCCGCCTTCTACTTTCTTATCTCGCTCCATTAGGTGTAGGTATTTTTTAGCGTCAAGTTTAGGGACGATAGTAGGAAGTTCGGCCTGTAAAAAGATTCTTTGAATACGCTCAACTTCAGCACTTTCAATTAAATGCATACGCTGCGACAATTTTGCTGCCAGCATCGTTCCCGCTGCTACGGCTTCACCATGTAACCATACACCGTAGCCCATTGCATTCTCGATTGCATGACCAAAGGTATGGCCCAGATTAAGGAGTGCTCTTACTCCATGTTCACGTTCGTCAGCTGCTACAACTTCAACCTTATTCTTACAGCTACGTTCTATTGCCTCATCTAATACGTCATGGTCTCTTGCTACAAGCTTAGTCATATTTTTCTCGAGCCAGTCGAAAAAAGCATGATCTCGGATTAAGCCATACTTGATGATCTCGGCGATGCCACTGTTAAACTCTCGCTTTGGTAAGGTATCAAGAGTTGTACTATCTGCTAATATCATACGAGGCTGATAAAAGGCACCGATCATATTCTTGCCAAGGGTATGATTAATTCCAGTCTTGCCCCCTATCGAAGAATCCACCTGAGCCAATAGCGTGGTTGGGATTTGGATAAATGGTACTCCGCGCATATAAGTAGCTGCGGCAAATCCAGCAAGATCGCCAATGACACCTCCTCCCAGCGAAATAATTGTAGTGCTACGTTCACATTGGTTTGTTAGAAGCGCGTCAAAAATTTGGTTTAGAGTTTGCCAGTTCTTATATTTTTCACCATCAGGCAGAATAATTGGGACTGAAATTATCTTATGACTTTCCAATGTGGCTATTAGCTTATCCAGGTATAGAGGTGCCACCGTGGTGTTACTGACTATGGCAACCTTTTTCTGAATCAGATGCGGAAGTATAAGGTTAGCTCTGCTTAATATACCGCTACCCACATGAATCGGGTAACTACATTCACTTAACTCTGCGGAAATACCTGCGGTAATAGTTTGCATATTATTTTATTGGCATCAGGGGCTACTAAATCAATATATTACTACGCCACATTGTCTTG
>SPBV01000338.1 GCA_004525885.1 Nitrosomonadales bacterium | reverse complement strand
GCGTAATTCTGTGTGTAGGGCTTCCAGCCGCAATAGAATTTTTTTCCAGGTGATGGGTTGACCATTCATTAGGTAAGCGATGATATAGTCATCAGCAAACTCTTTGGTGTTGAGGGATAGGGGGAGAGACCTAATCATTACCGCTACCTATAACCTTAATACGAATAAGATATTCACCCGCCAACATTAGCCCGATTAAAATATAAGTAATAAATCCGTTGTATAGCACCCACCATTCTTCTGAGTAGGAGAGGCTCATTACGGATATTCCGCCATTTATAAGGAAAAAAATACACCAGGCCTGGGTTACTCTTCGTGTATAGATAACAGCCTTTAATGGCATCTCAGGGCGATGGTGGCGAGCTATTCTTTCAATAACAGTGGGTGGATGGAGTAGGCTAATTGAAAAAAAAGTAAAAAAAACAAGATTTACTAGTGGAGGATAAAGATAAAGACCAAGTTTTATATCTGTTACAAAAGTAAAAATGGTTACCAGGATTGCAGCAGCAATCCAGTATAGTGACATTCCCATTTCTCCTTCTTTCTTTTCCCCATACTTGTTTGCTATTAGGCGTAGGATGGCTGCAATCAGGAGCAAGCAGGCAATCACCCTAGGTTGAAATTCGTGTAGACCTAAGTAGATTAAGAATGGGTAGAGTAGAAATATTAAGCCTGTACCAGCTCTCAATAATGAAGCTCTAGTCATGCTCTAACAGTTCAGAGACCTTATTAACAATGTCTCCTACAGTTTTTATCGATTTGAACTCTTCTGGCGGGACCTTCTTGCCTGTATAGGATTTCAACTCGATAATAAGATCAATCGCATCGATACTGTCAATATCTAGATCGTCGTATAAGAGAGCATTCTCAGAAATAGAGTTTGGATCAATTTCAAATAGGTTTACTAAAATCATAGTAACTTTATGGTAAATATCATCTCTGGATTTCATACTTCAATCCCTGTCTTGGCGCTGACTTTCAACAAATAAGGCTAGGTTGCTGACGTTGGCGAAATGACGTTTTGTTTCCTCAGCTTCTGCATTTAGTTTAATACCGTAACGCTTTTGAAGTGCAACCCCTAACTCCAGCGCATCGATTGAATCAAGACATAACCCATCATTGAACAAAGGCTCTGAACTGACAATATCATTCACGGTGATATCCTCAAGTTCGAGTGCGTCAATAATAAGTTGCTTTAATTCTGTTTCAAGTGATTTCATGTTTGTTGATCTGTAGTTCTGTTGCAAAGAAATTTTCAAGATAGCGGGTCAGGTGTCGTGCCCCCAAACTGGGATTCGTCGCCATAAAACTATCGATGTTAATATCATTCAGCACTCTAAATGTGAGGTGAAACTTACGTTCTGGGATATGGTACCACTTGTGTTGCTTACTTAAAGTTAAAGGTGTGCATTCTATAATCACAGGCGTAGGAACAAATCCAGACCGGACAACGATATTGGCTGCTCCCCTTTGGAACATGATGTCTTTGCCGGGCTTGGTACGGGTTCCCTCTGGGAAGATAATCAGCGTGCTACCTTGTTCTAGTGAGGATTTAGCATTATCGATCAATGTATCTGCCCCATCATTAGTGATATATCCGGTAAGAGTGACGAAGCCACGCATGGCTGGGTTTTTCATTAGACGGCTTTTTACAATACAGTCTGCATTGGGGATAAAAGCAATAAGAAACACAACATCAAGTAAGGTTGGATGATTGGCAAGTACCAAAATACCCGGCCGCCGCAATTTATCTAAGCCAGTTATCTTCCACGACAATATTCCTAGTAAACGCATCATCTGGATAAAAATTCGAAAAGTCCAGTGGACCAGCTTGCGTGTTCGTACTTGTCTTTCAGGTAACCCTCCTGGTAGTAGATAAAAAACAGGTAACGCTATGAGCGGTATGAATACTCCGCCAATGCCAAATAGTGAGAAAGCAATAGCGGTAGCAAATAATCGCCAATAGTAATTAAGTTTCAGCATGGCTATCTGTTTTAATACCTAGCTAACTTCCAGGTTGCCTCATTG
>SPBV01000164.1 GCA_004525885.1 Nitrosomonadales bacterium | reverse complement strand
CTAATACACCCAGAAATAGCGACCTTGAGAAAAAGCTCATTGAGGATAAGGATTCTCCATTACGAGAAGATATCAGACTATTGGGGCGCATGTTAGGCGACACTTTGCGCGAACAGGAGGGCGAACCTACTTTTGATCTGATCGAGAATATTCGTCAAACTGCGGTTCGTTTTCATCGAGAACAGAACCCGAATGCCCGTTATGAGCTTGATGAGATACTTAATCAATTGAGCAACAAGGCCACTGTCTCAGTGGTAAGGGCATTTAGTTACTTATCGCAGCTTTCCAATATCGCAGAAGATATGCATCACAATCGCCGTCGCCGCACCCATCTTTCCGTTGGGTCTCCACCTCAAGAGGGCAGCATTGAACTAGCGCTGGATAGGATTTTTGCTAATGGAACGTGTAGTGCTGCATTGGCAGAATTTTTCGCAAAAGCAACTATATCTCCAGTGTTAACTGCTCACCCTACAGAAGTTCAGCGTAGAAGCTTACTTGATTGCCAGTTAACCATTGCCCGTTTGCTGAATGAACGCGATCGAATGCGGCTTACGCCCGAAGAATTTAAAAATAACGAAGATGGATTACGTTGTGCTATTTTGACCCTGTGGCAGACTCGTATGCTTCGTTCTGAGCGGCTATCAGTGGACGATGAGATCAAAAATGGTTTGGCTTACTACAAACGTACTTTTCTTACCGAGGTGCCTCATCTCTACGCAGAAATTGAAGATCTGCTTGAAAAGCATATGGGAAAGAACGCCCCTCACATTCCACCATTCTTGCATATTGGTAGTTGGATAGGTGGTGATCGAGACGGCAATCCATTCGTTAGCGAGCAAACGATGCTGAGCGCAGTTGAGCGTCAATCTGCTCTTGCTCTAGATTTTTTCATGGGCGAGACAGACAAGATTGGTCGAGCATTGAGTCTAACTACACGTTTGGTAGAAGTGAGCAAAGAACTGGATGAATTGGCGGCAGCTTCGCCTGATCGCGCTATCAGCCGTGTTGACGAACCTTATAGGCGTGCATTGATTGGTGTCTATGCACGTCTTACTGCTACTAGCAAGCAGTTCGGCCATACCGTCACACACCGTCGTCCTGTTCGCTCTGTAAAGCCATATGAGAATAGTATTGAATTCATTCATGACCTCGATATTATTATCAATTCTCTTAAACAACATAAATCAGATTGTTTGGCTAGTGGTCCATTACGCCACCTACGACGCGCTGCAGAGGTATTTGGTTTTCATCTAGCATCATTAGATGTGAGACAACACAGCAATGTACATGAGCAGGTGGTGGCAGAATTATTTGAACAAGGCGCCCTTCGCATAGGCTACTCTCAGCTGACTGAGACTGAACGTGTTCAATGGGTACTAGCCGAGATCAGTAATCCACGTCCGTTGCTCTCACCTTATCTTAAGTATTCCGAAGCTACTCAGAATGAACTTCGCATCATACAAATGATAGCGAAAATTCAACAGCGATTTGGCTGCGCTGCATTACCCAATTATATTATTTCCAAAACTGATAGTGTCTCTGATGTACTGGAAACCGCATTGTTGCTGAAAGAAGTAGGTTTGCTGCAAGCAGGGGATTCTCCTCGTTTATATCTTAATATCATCCCATTGTTTGAAACAATAGAAGACTTACGTAGTTGCGGCACCATAATGGATGAATTATTTTCGCTACCATATTATCGTAAGTTGTTGAATTCACGTGATGACATGCAAGAAGTGATGCTAGGCTATTCTGATAGCAACAAGGATGGTGGTTTCGTTACCGCTAATTGGGAGCTGTACAAAGCCGAGACTGAGTTGACCAAGGTGTTTTCTAGACACAAGATCAAATTACGCTTGTTCCATGGGCGCGGCGGCACCGTTGGGCGTGGAGGTGGGCCGAGTTATCAGGCAATATTGGCTCAGCCGTCAGGTAGTGTCAACGGCCAGATACGCGTCACAGAGCAGGGAGAAGTTATAAGCAGCAAATATGCTAACCCAGAAATAGGGCGGCGTAATCTTGAGACGCTGGTGTCAGCCACTATCGAGGCTACAGTTT
Organism: Nitrosomonadales bacterium; assembly: GCA_004525885.1. Taxonomy (GTDB): domain Bacteria; phylum Pseudomonadota; class Gammaproteobacteria; order Burkholderiales; family Nitrosomonadaceae; genus BJGV01. The sequence continues at coordinate 2,257 of SPBV01000164.1, read as the reverse complement.
TAAATCACAATATCTTAGGAGAGAGTACTGATAGTTATTTTCAGGTTATTGAGTCTTTGTCGACAGATGCGTTCGCCGCATACCGTAACTTAGTATATGAGACACCTGGTTTTGAACGTTATTTTCAAGAGTCTACACCGATCAGAGAAATTACCGAGCTACTTATTGGTAGCAGACCAGCTTCACGTATTAAATCCAATCTTATCAAAGATTTACGCGCAATACCATGGGTATTCAGCTGGAGTGTAAATAGAGTTGCGATCCCTGGTTGGTACGGTTTTGGCTCAGCTGTAGAAGCGTTTATCCAACGTGAGGGCCAAGGCGAGCAGGGGCTAGGATTACTTCAGAGAATGTACCAAACCTGGCCATTCATGCAAACACTTCTATCCAATATGGATATGGTATTGGCAAAAACAGATATGGGCATTGCATCACGTTATGCCGAGTTAGTAACAGATATCAAGCTGCGTGAAGAAATTTTTAAGCGTATTCAGGCGGAATGGGATTGTAGTGTAAAGTGGTTGTACGCTATAACAAATCGCACCGAATTTCTACAAGATAATCCTACCCTTGCCCGCAGCATCCGTAATCGTATTCCATATACTGATCCATTAAATCATCTGCAAGTGGAACTGTTACGTCGTTACCGTTCAGGTGATAATGCTGATGCAATAAAGCTTGCAATCCATCTTACTATAAATGGTGTGGCTGGCTGGTTGAGAAATAGCGGATAGATATTATTTATATGATCAAGACAAAGAAGAAATTTTAATCTATTTGGAGCTAGAGGCAGTCATTTGTGAAGGGCTACTTTTCTTAAAACAAACAATCGTATTTAGTTTCTAATTCAATCCAATAACAGCCAATCATTCTGGGGGCATTTTTGGGAAACTTGGCTAGCTATTTTTTGGCTAATATATTGATTAATTAGGTGTTAGCAAGCATAGGTTCGATTCCCGTCACCGCTTATTTTTGTATTCAGCTAATTTTTCAATTCATAAACCACGGTTACTGATATAGAGATAACCTGTTCGCCGCTCATAACAGATACTGAACCAGAGCTCGTCATCATTTTTGCCTGATCCATTTCAGTGAGACGATAAACTGGTTGAGGCAAGTTTGTATCCAATTCATTAATACTTACAACATCGCCGACATTAACATTGGCTACTTGTGCATAAAGCAGAGCACTTTTTCTGGCATTGTTAATGGCATCTTTACGCGCTTCATCAAGCAACTCCTTATCATCATCAAAGCCAAATTTGATACCTGATATTTGGTTGCTACCAGAAGCAACCAGATTATCAAGTAACTCAGCAAGTTTATTTACATCAGTTATCTTAACCGTTACAGTATTAGCCACTTGGTAGCCTGTCAGTTCTGGTGGACTAGGACTCCTAGAGTAATCATAACAGGATGAACATTAAAAACTGATGTTTGGATATTTTTAACTTCAATATTGGCTTCTTTGATAGCTCTAATAATAGCTTGCATTAAATTATTATTTTTATTTAGTGCCTCAGCAGCTGTCTTGGCTTGGGTGTTAACCCCACTCGACACCCAGACTGTGTCAGGTACCGCTGAAATTTTTCCTTTACCTTTTACAGTTATATAGCGATTTTCATTTTCTGCCATTGCTTGGGTTGTTGCACCTAAGATCATTGAGCTGAACAAAGTGGAAAGAACTATCTGTTTTAAATTTTTAAGAACCATAATAACTCCCTAATTTTTGCTTGAAGTGACTTTGCTATTTATCGATTAATAATATCATTATGAATTGGACTTTATCGAAATCTCGTATTCTGAGCTTCTTACAGTGTCCTAAGAGATTGTACCTTGAAGTACATCATCGTAATTTAATGAAGTACTCATCTTCGTCTGAGATTGCTTTTCGTATGGGGAATGAAGTTGGTGAAATTGCTCAGAAAGTATTGATGCCCGGGGGTATATTGATTGAATATGATCGTGGTTTACGTAAAGCAATTGAAACTACGCATAAGTATTTAAATGATTTATTCGATTTAACTTTATATGAAGCTACATTACAGACTCAGAATATTCAAGTGCTCGCTGACTTGCTTGCTAAGGAAAAAGATTTTATCCATGTAGTGGAGTCCCTGGCTGGGTAGAACAGGCCAACAAAACTATTGCAGGAAAATTGCCTAAAGTAGAGATAGGCGAGCATTGCAATAAACCGTATGCCTGCCCATTTATCGAGCACTGTTGGAAAGCTGTTCCTGTAATCAAATATCCCGTT
>SPBV01000321.1 GCA_004525885.1 Nitrosomonadales bacterium | reverse complement strand
TGATACCTCCCCTGTTGTTCCGTATTTGTTGTTTTTTATTTCGTGTAAATAGACTCTCCAACCGACCAGGATTATCTACCTTAACAGTTCCCTAGACTAACTCGACACGCACTACCTGTCAAGAAAATTGCACTGTGAAAAGTTTTATTTCTATGCATAGCGGAATAATGCTGATGTGGCTTTAATATTACTAAAAAATTATGGTGAATTCTAAAAATTGAAGGTCAGCTGGTGTCTCCATTTTTAAACTGGATTATCAATATCAATAAACCGGTGGGTAATACCGAATTTCTTTGCAACATGTTCACCCAGTGCCTGCACACCGTAACGCTCGGTAGCATGATGCCCTGCCGATATAAAAGCCACGCCAGATTCGCGTGCAGCGTGCACGACTCTTTCTGAGATTTCACCAGTAATAAAAGCATCTACTCCCAAACGAATAGCCTCATCAAAATAATCTTGAGCTGCACCAGTGCACCAAGCAATACGTCGTATCGACTGTGATTCATCGCCAACCATTAATGGTCTACGTGACAAAATTCCCTCTAGATTTACTCCCAACTCTTTAAGTGTTACTACTTGTGATAAACTACCATGTGCCGCAATATTTTGCTCGCCAAAGCGACCAGTTTCAACAAAGCCAAGTTTATGCCCTAATTGGCTGTTATTTCCCATTTCCGGGTGTGCATCTAGGGGCAGATGGTAGGCAAATAGACTTACGTTATTTGCTATTAGCAATGCTATACGACGACGTTTTATACCAACTAAACATTCGTTCTCTCCTCGCCAAAAATAACCATGATGGACTAGCACCGCATCTGCATTCTCATCAACGGCCGCTTGTAGAAGCTCAAAAGAAGCAGTTACACCGCTAACTATCGTCCCAATTTCGCTACGGCCTTCCACCTGTAGTCCGTTTGGACAATAATCCCTAAAATGGGAGACATTTAGCAGTGAATCCAAGTAAAATTCAAGTTCGTTCAATCGCATTGCTATTTTTCCTCAACTTAATACCAATTAAATTGTTTTAATATTTGAGCCTATATTCTGATATGCATAAACTCTGGCTAATTTTCGCACAAACAGCAACGGTATGCCTTGCTGTGTTGTTTGTCATCTCCGCTTTGCGCCCTGAATTGTTCCCGTGGACCATGCGTAGTGGTGTTGTAAACGGTGGCGTCGTGACGCTGAAACAGGTTGCTCCCGACAGAGAGTCTACTCTAAACAGTACGTCGAACCTCAACGGCTTTAGTAACGTAGCTGATAAAGTTATGCCATCAGTAGTTGGTATTTTCACTAGCCAGGAAGTCAAGGCATCCTCAAATCCGCTACTTAACGATCCAGAGTTTCGCAGGTTCTTTGGTCTTGGTGACCCCCTCGAAGAGCCAACTGAGCGTAAATCTGGACTTGGCTCTGGCGTAATTGTAAGTCCTGAAGGATATATCCTTACTAATTATCATGTAGTAGTAGCGGCAGATGAAATAGAAATCGAATTGGCCGATGGAAGAAAAACGAGAGCGACCATTATCGGTTCAGACCCTGAAACCGATCTTGCTGTCATAAAGATCGACATGAAAGGATTGCAATCAGTAACATTTGGGCGATCGGATCAAGCTAAGGTGGGAGATATAGTGCTTGCCATTGGTAGCCCATTTGGTTTGTCTCAAACTGTGACCATGGGAATTATTAGCGCTCTAGGAAGGTCACGGCTAGGCATTAATACTTATGAGAATTTTATCCAAACAGATGCCGCCATTAATCCAGGAAATTCAGGTGGTGCTCTGGTAGACACAGCCGGAAATCTGATCGGGATTAATTCAGCGATATTTTCGACAACTGGTTCAGGACATGGCATCGGCTTGTCTATTCCAACTATCGTTGCCAAACAGGTAATGGAACAAATTATTCAAACTGGTAACGTAACCAGGGGCTATATCGGCGTAGAAGTACAGGATTTAACGCAGGAATTGGCAGAGTCGTTCAAACTTACCAACACTGATGGCGCTTTAATTGCAGGTGTGATAAGAGACGGTCCTGCCGACCGTGCAGGAATAAAAACAGGAGATATACTGATAGCGGTGGAAGGCAAGGCTGTCACTAATTCAACTGTTATGATGAATTTGATCGCGGCACTACCACCAGGACAAACTGCCACGTTCACGTTGTTACGAAATCAAACAGAGAAATCTGTTGAAATCAAGATAGT
>SPBV01000240.1 GCA_004525885.1 Nitrosomonadales bacterium | reverse complement strand
ATATTGAAGTGGAAGTATCAATGCAATGGAATGACAGCTACGCTGAACAGGTTTTATGTTTTACTAACAATATTCCACAAAAAGATGGTGGTACTCACTTAACTGGCTTGCGTGCCGCCATGACACGGACGTTAAATAACTACATTGATAAAAATGATTTAGCAAAGAAATCAAAAATTGAAACAACCGGCGATGATATGAGAGAGGGTTTGTCTTGTGTTTTGTCGGTAAAATTATTTGAACCTAAGTTTTCTTCCCAAACAAAGGAAAAACTAGTGTCAGCTGAAGTTCGTCCGGCGGTTGAAGAGGTTGTATCACAAAAACTTTCAGAGTTTTTACTAGAGCGCCCACTTGATGCTAAAACCATATGTGGCAAAATTATCGATGCTGCAAGAGCACGTGATGCCGCTAGAAAAGCGCGCGAACTAACCCGGCGCAAAGGAGTATTAGACGGGATGGGGCTTCCAGGAAAACTTGCTGATTGCCAAGAAAAAGATCCCGCGCTGTGTGAACTCTACCTTGTCGAGGGCGACTCAGCAGGGGGGTCCGCTAAACAAGGGCGCGACCGCAAATTTCAGGCAATAATGCCGTTGAAAGGAAAAATTCTGAATGTAGAAAAGGCCCGTTTCGAGAAACTGATTACATCACAAGAAATTATTTCACTTATCACGGCACTTGGAACCGGCATCGGCAAAGATGAATATAATCCTGATAAGTTGCGCTACCATCGCATTATCATAATGACTGACGCCGATGTGGATGGGTCACATATTCGAACTTTGTTACTTACATTTTTTTATCGGCAGATGCCAGAATTGATCGAGCGAGGCTTTGTCTATATAGCCCAGCCGCCGCTCTACAAAGTTAAGCACGGTAAAAAAGAGCATTATGTAAAAGATGATCACGAGCTCAAGCAATACCTATTAAAACAGGCTCTGGCGGATGCCGAACTACATACGCATGAAGGGGCGCTACCATATACAGGAGAGAAACTGGCAAAAATTGCCAACAAATATTTAAAAGCAGAGGCTGTGATTGATCGTATGAGCCGGCTTATTGATAGCGAGGTGATGCATGCTTTATTTCGTCATCCTGATATAGATTTGAGTAGTGAAATTTCTGCAGCGAAAGGAGCAGCTAAACTTGCAGCACATGCTGACAAAGTAGAAATTGTGTCAGAGTATGACTCTGTAAATGAAAAATATCGCTTGAAAATAACCCGTATGCACCATGGGAATAAGCGAGTCACCTACTTAGACCAAGATTTTTTACAAAGTGGGGATTTTAACCACATAAAAGAAGCCGCTCAGATACTTGAGGGGTTGCTTGGCCCCGGTGCTTACGTTAAGCGAGGCGAACAAAAACACTTTGTAGGTGATTTCAAGCAGGCGCTTGATTGGTTGTTGCGAGAAGTGGGAAAAGATTTTAGCACCCAACGCTACAAAGGTTTGGGCGAGATGAATCCAAATCAATTATGGGAAACCACGATGGATCCGAAGAACCGACGGTTACTGCGTGCTCAAATAGAGGATAGTATTGCCGCTGATGAAATTTTTACTACTTTAATGGGTGACGTAGTAGAGCCACGCCGAGCATTCATTGAAAAAAATGCTTTAAGGGTTCGAAATTTAGATGTTTAACTAAACTTTCGATGGGCTTGAGAATAAAAACTCAAGTGATAGCAGATCGATTTTCCCTTTGTTTTGCTGTAAGCGCATGACCCCCAATCTTCATCAATACTTCCCAAGCAGGACCCGGAAACTTATGGAGTTTTACCATCACGTCTTCGAGAGCACCGAGAAACCAATCGACATCAGTGTCTTGGATATTGAGAGGGGGCAATATTTTTACGATTGGCACGGCATGGCCGGCAACTTGAGTAAGGATATGGTGGTCATCTAAAAGCGGGATAACGATTGCCTGGGCAAATAGATTTTCGTCTATTTTGTTGACCATAGCCCAAGCTGCTTTCAGGGACATTGAGTCAGGTTTTCCAAATTCAATACCGATCATCAAGCCGCGCTGACGGACGCCCTTTAGAAATTCAAAGCGAGGGACCATTGCCTCAATACCTTGTCGAAAACGGGCACCAGTTTCGTTGGCGCGCGTAAGAAGATTTTCATCATCAAGAACAGTAAGAGCAGCTAGTCCCGCGGCCATCGCAAGGTTCCCCATACCAAAAGTGCATGCATGAACGATGGCGCGATCCATCGAATCGTAGACGCAGTCATAAATCGCACGGCGCGTGATAGTGGCACCCAAAGGAACATATCCACCCGAAAGCGCTTTAGAGAGACAGATGATATCGGGCTGCAAACCGTCAATCCATTGGCAGGCTAAGAAACGGCCAGAACGTCCCATCCCGGATTGAATCTCATCACAGATCATCAGTGTTTTGTATTTTCGGCACAGATTTTGTACTGAAAGCAGGTACTCATCACTAAGAATATTAACGCCCTTTCCTTGGATTGGCTCAAAGACGAAAGCGGCTACATCTCTACGAGCGAGCCTTGCTTCAAGACCCTCTAGATCACCAGGGGCTATCGCTGAATTACCCGGGAGAAGCGGTTCAAATCCTCTGCGGAAACTTGCTTCACCATTCAATGACAAGGCCCCTGTAGTTAAGCCATGAAATGATTTGGTAAGATGTACTGTACACGGACGCCCAGTTGCCGCGCGTGAGAATTTAATCGCGGCTTCTATAGCCTCGGTTCCAGAGTTACAGAAGTACACGGTATCAAGATTACCCGGAACTCTTTTAGTAAGTTCACGAGCAAGTACTGCTGCGAGAGGCGGGGCGTCGAAGCCGACCCACCCGGGAAAATCGGAGTCGAGCACTTGTTGCAGTGCGCCACGAATAGTCGGGTGACGGCGACCAAAGGTAAAGACACCCCAGTTAGCAAGAAAATCTAAATAACGAGTGCCGTTTTTGTCCCAAAGATAAGCGCCCTCACCTCGTACCCAGGAACGGTTGAATCCAATAATACGAAGCACCTTGACGAAAACCGGGTTCACATGTTTTTCGAAAAGGTCAAAATTTTTACCGGAAGTTTCGGCAAGAATAGCGTTTATATCAAGTGGCATGAATTGGGCCTTTAATTCAGAAACAGCGTAATAATAGTTTTTCACAGACCTCGGTCAGAACATTTCTACCGGTATATTTGCACCAAGATAACAAAGGGTAGTTATAAAACTCGTATAATTGTGGCGTATAT
>SPBV01000305.1 GCA_004525885.1 Nitrosomonadales bacterium | reverse complement strand
GATGTCCTTCATGTCTTCGGTGAAAATAACCCCACGCGCCTCCAAATCTTGGATTACTTGCTGGTTGTGTACGATCTGGTGCAGCACGTAGATTGGTGTTCCATAAAGTACCAGTGCTTGCTCGACGATTTCTACGGCGCGGACCACGCCGGCACAGAATCCTCCCGGGTTAGCAAGTACAGCCTCTATGTCGTTCTCCTTATTTAGTGCTTCGTTAAGATCTCAATACGACAATATTTTAACACGTAAATTGCATAAACTAAACACAGCCCCTGCCCTCTGCAAGGCTAAAAGGGCATAGGGAAGCTTTGATTTACTGATAAATAAAACTCATGAGGGCTTTTGTAGAGAAGAGAATCAGGACACTGTGTAATTATGGAGATTTAATTCTAGTTCAGGATTCCCTTGCATTAAATTGATGAACTGCTATCAAATCATCCCAGCTAGTTGTATATCTCGGGCTTCTATTGCCCTGTCTCATTTTCCATGGTTGTGTGATGCCCTCAGCTGCGATTGCTAATATTTTCTTTCCCATCAGCGTATTGACCTGATCTAACACTATCATTAGATTGGCTGATTTTCCTTGCCCTTTCTTTTTACTAAACAGGTCAGGCTGACATTCTTTTTTCGACACGAGTTTAGATAGCATGATTCCTGCTTTTTGGTACTTGTATCCGCTGCGGTAAATTTTACGTAGTCCCCATGATGCGATCCGTATAAATACCAGGGTGTCGTCTGTTTGTTCTGGTAATGGGATGGTCACGCTGTTAGCGTAACAAGATTCTTTCTTGTTGAACGGGCTAGTGCGGATGTAAACATGGATTGATCCAGCATAGGAATCCTGTTGGCGTAGTTTCTCGGCAGTACGGCTAACATAAAGAGCAACAGACTGCTCTAGATTTTCGAAACTAGTTACCGGCACACTAAAGGAGCGAGAGCAAATTATTTGTTTTTTGGGCGTGGTTGTTTTTTTTAGTTCAATACAAGCTAGGTCATTAAGTTCATGTACAGTTTTCTTCAACGATACCGAAAACTGCAAATTTAGTATTTCTGGATTGGCATGTTTCAGATCAAGCGCATTGTGAATACCAATCTGTTGTAATTTTGGCGCAAGCTGTTTACCAACCCCCCATATTTTTCCAATTTTAATCTTATGTAACCATCTATTTTGCTCCTGTGTTGTCATAGCGTTAAAGTCACATACGCCTTGGAACGGTGCGTTTTCCTTGGCGATATGGTTAGCGAGTTTTGCTAGTGTCTTGGATGTTCCAATTCCTATGCATACAGGTAGACCTGTTTGTTGTTGGACACACCTGCGAATTCTGTGCGCATGATCAGTCAGGTTGTCTCCACAGAACCATGTAAGGTCTAGAAAACATTCGTCAATGGAGTATATCTCTTGATTAGGGCTAAATTCGGAGAGGACGCTCATAACTCGATTGGACATATCAGCATAGAGCGCATAATTGGAGGAGTAGGTGATGATGCCATGTTTTTTTGCTAAGTATTTAAACTGAAACCAAGGTTGTCCCATTTTCACACCGAGCGCCTTTACTTCGTCGCTTCTGGCAACTGCACAGCCATCATTATTGGAAAGCACTACCACTGGTTTGCCTGTTAACTTTGGATTAAATACTCGCTCACAACTAACGTAAAAGTTGTTGCAGTCAACGAGAGCGATGGAGCTACTCATTTGAATTTACGCATGGATCCAGTGACAACGCCCCAAATTTCAAGCGACTGCCCTTTTTTGATTTCAATGGCAGAATAATCTCGGTTGGCTGGGATAAGATTCACGCCTTTTTTAGACTGCCCCAGAATTTTCACAGTGAATTCTCCGTCTAACATCGCAAGGACAATGTCACCAGTCTGTTGAGTTATAGAGCGGTCAATAACCAGCACGTCATTATCAAAGATACCGGCTTCTATCATTGAGTCACCTTTGACGCGTACGAAAAAAGTTGCGGTATCGTTTTTAACGAGATAGTCACTTGGATTGAGTCGTTGCTCGACATGATCATCAGCCGGAGAAGGAAATCCAGCAGCTACCTTCGATGTATAGAGCGGAAGAATGATGTGTTGTTTAGCTCGTGCGAATTGGATTAGATCAGTGAAACCGGTATGTGTTTGTAACGCGTGCTTTCTTTTTAGGGTGGAAACAAATTTTTTGATAGTTTTAGCTGTGTTTACTGGAACACGTATGACTGTGGTGGCCTGGGCGAAGCCGTTGCCAGGTTTGCGCCCAGCTCCGGGACGTTTGCCACCATGGGTTTTTATAGTGTTGTTCATTGTAAACTTGATTTATGTAACAAGTAATCAAGTTTACACTTAGGTCTCTTGAATGGCAAGAATTAGCGACCCAGAGTTTATATCTGTTCG
>SPBV01000284.1 GCA_004525885.1 Nitrosomonadales bacterium | reverse complement strand
GTAATCCCGCACGGTAAGCGTCGCCACACCCTGTTGGGTCAACCTGCTCCTCAGGCTTAACACTTGGAATTTCAATTTCTTTGCTATTGGAATAAATAACAGATCCTTGTGATCCCTTTGTGACAACTAATCCTTTGACAAGTTTTGCTAATGCTTGCAGTGTGTATCCAGTTCGTTCTTGTAGTAACTGGCTTTCATAGTCGTTAACAGTGACATAGTCAGCTTTTTTAACAAAATCAAGTAATTCCACGCCACTAAACATTGGCAACCCTTGACCAGGGTCGAATAAGAAAGGAATTCCAGATTCGTAAAACTCGCGCGCGTGCTGGAGCATGCCATCGCGCCCGTCTGGGGAAATGATACCAAGCTCAATATTTTTTGCGTCAGCCACATGATTTTGATGTGAAAAATTCATTGCGCCAGGGTGAAATGCTGTGATCTGATTATCTGCCAAATCAGTGGTTATGAATGCTTGTGCGGTAAATGTGTCTCCCACAGATCGGATATGGGTCTGCATTAGGTTTAGTTTTTCCAACCGATGGGCATACGGCTGATAGTCATCCCCCACTGTTGCCATAATAAGCGGAGTTCCACCAATCATTTGTAGGTTGTAGGCGATATTGCCAGCACAGCCACCGAATTCCCTGCGCATATCCGGAACCAGAAAAGAAACATTAAGAATATGGATTTTCTCCGGTAAAATATGATTCTTGAAATGATCATGAAACACCATAATAGTGTCGTAGGCGATAGATCCGCAAATGAGTGTATGCATAATTATTTAGTGTGCAATATCAGAAAGATGAAGAATAGCGGTGAAATAAATTTTGGCTCCGGGGAGGGGGTTGCTTTAATAGAAATGAGGGCGCGATCATTCGCTCTCATTTCTACAAGTATTTACTGTTTCCAGGTTAAATCTAATTCGCGTGCAGCTTTGACATCATCTAATCTTTGCACGCTAGTAGTGTGTGGTGCACTCTTTACTATTTCTGGTTGTGTATAAGCTTCTTCTAAGATTTCCTTCATGGATAAAACAAAGGAATCAAGGGTTTCCTTGGATTCAGTTTCAGCCGGTTCTATTAGCAAGCATTCCGGAACCAGCAGTGGAAAGTAGGTGGTAGGGGCATGAAAACCTTTATCTAATAATCGTTTGGCAACGTTCATTGCAGTTACACCGGTTTTCTCTTTAAGATCTTTTAGTGTGACAATAAATTCGTGACTAGCTCGGCGAGTGGGATAAGCTATTTCAAATCCCACTTTACTCAGTTCTTTCATCAAGTAATTGGCATTGAGAGTAGCAAACTCAGCTACTCGATGCATGCCTTCTGCTCCTAGCAAACGAGCATAGATATATGCTCGTAACAATACTCCTGAATTTCCCATATGCGCTGAAAACCTGCCAATAGATTGAGGTATTTCTTTTTCTGTTAGCCAGCGATATGTTCCTTTTTCAAGTGTTACTACTGGAACGGGTATAAATGGCAGCAGGCGTTTTGCAACTCCGACTGGAGCAGAACCTGGACCACCTCCACCATGGGGGGTAGAAAATGTTTTGTGAAGGTTTATGTGAATTACATCAAACCCCATATCACCAGGCTTCACCTTTCCTAGGATCGCATTTAGGTTTGCGCCGTCATAATATAATAAACCCCCTGCTTGATGGACGATTTTACTCATTTCTGCAATATTTTTCTCGAATACGCCAAGCGTGGAAGGGTTGGTTAGCATCAATCCTGCTGTTTGTGGGCCTACTGCTGCTCTCAAGGCGTCCATATCGACATCACCTTCTTTATCAGTGGATATTTCTACTACCTTGTAGCCGCACATTACTGCTGTTGCTGGGTTGGTGCCATGAGCAGCATCAGGTATAATAATTTCAGTGCGGGCATGATCCTCGCGGGATTCATGATAAGCACGTATCATTGCCACACCAATAAGTTCACCTTGCGCGCCAGCCATTGGGGTAAGGCATACACTTGTCATACCAGTCACATCTTTCAGTATTTCCTGCAATTCATACATGCATGCAAGAAACCCTTGGCCAGTATCTTCAGGTGCGAGTGGGTGTCGCGCTAGAAATTGTGGCAGCATGGCTAATGAATTACATACACGTGGATTGTATTTCATTGTGCAAGAACCAAGCGGGTAGAACTCTGTGTCTATTGAGAAGTTCTTTTGTGACAGCCGAGTGTAATGACGAACCGCATCCATTTCAGATACCTCTGGTAGTAGAGGAGGAGTTTTACGCAACAGGTTCTGCGGAATATTTTTTATTTTTGTTTTAGTCGCTGGAGATTGCGAATAATTGAGTCTTCCAGGACGTGAGTGTTCAAATATCAGCATGGTGAAATTTCGAGCCCCATCAATAATATTATTTCAAAGCAGCCAAAGCTGCATCGTAATTCGGTTCATCCTTTATTTCTGACACTAATTCAGCATGTATCACATTGTCGGACTCTTCCAACACTATCACAGCACGTGCTGTGACGCCAGCTAAGGGGCTATCGGTAATGGCAACACCATAATTCCGCTTAAAATCTGCGCCGCGCATGGTAGACAATGCCACCACTTTATCTAAGCCTTCTGTG
>SPBV01000075.1 GCA_004525885.1 Nitrosomonadales bacterium | reverse complement strand
TTTTCATGGAGACCCTCCATTACTTCATCAGCGGCTTGAATGATGGCAGTAGCGCTATCTGTATTGAGCAAGCCTAAATCGTTATTTACTTTCGCAGTAACACGTTTAACCAAGGCAAGCGCATTTATTAATGCGAATGGCATCCTCTCGTTCGAGATCTTGAAGTTTTGTAGAGAGCGTTGTGTTTGTGCTCCCCATAATGCTTTAGCAGGTACTTTCACCATGCCCATGCTGTCTTGTTCTTCGCGGTAGCTCATGAAAATTTCAAGCAAAAAAAATGAGATTGGTCACGGATTGTTGCTACCTAGCATTTGCTGATAAGGCTCATATGAGCTAATGATGTGTCGGCTATCTGTGAAAAGGTGAGCTGTCCCAAGCTTAATGTACTGCGTAGAACATTAGGGATCTTGGTTCATAGTTCGCCAAGAAATTATTCTGATATTATCCAGTTATTGCCGTCGCCACTTGTTGTCAACAAATCTGATTCTGGGTTTTAGTTCAAACTTCTTTCAAAAGTACGTTTTACTTTCAGTAAATCGTACCAGACCAATAAAATCTTAATCAATCTTCAAGGTGGGGCGAATCTTCACCTGGCTCCCCTGTCTCATGGTCTATCCAGCTAGAGACACCGATTTCTTCTTCTGCCTGTTCTAAGGTTTCTCCAGGTTCGAAATCTGAGTCAGCGTTATATTCCATGTCTTGAGTAGCTTCAAGTAGGGTGGCAAAGGGGCCAAATACCTTGTCGCTTTCGCTTTTATCATACCAGTAGAATCCATCAGGACGCTCTACAATACTTGTAGAGTCATAATCACGTGACGTTATAGGAATTGTGGTAGTCAAAATTACCTCGTTACCATTTTTTAAGTGTACTTAAAAGTAAATTAAGTTCTATATTAACCCTGCTTGGTAAGTTTTACTAGCGTAAATATAGAGAGCAAATGATTTATCCGCTAAGATTTACAACGGCATCTTGATTGCTTATTTCTGAGCCATGCGCTCGATCTCCTTGATGTCCACATGGCGCACATCTTTTCCCTTTACCAAGTAGACCACATATTGAGACATATTCTTTGCGTGATCACCGATACGCTCGATAGCTTTTGCTGCAAACAGAGTTTCTATTGAAGAAGAAATATTACGCGGATCTTCCATCATAAAAGTGACGAGTTGACGAATTATGGAACGGAACTCTTCGTCTACCAGTTCATCTTGACGGACTACCTGAGCTGCTTCTACTACGTCAAGACGGGCAAAAGCGTCCAGGGATTTTCGCAGCATTTCCATTGCGATATTAGCGACATGCCTAATTTCTAGGAAGCGAGGTTTGTGCATTCGGTCGTCGGCATATATTAGCTGGGCCATGCGTGCAATTTTCCCCGCCTCATCTCCCATACGCTCGAGATCGGTAATAATCTTGATTACCATTATGATCATACGTAGATCACTAGCAGCGGGTTGCCGGCGCGCAATAATCTGACTGCACATTTCATCAATCGAAACTTCCATCTCGTTAACATGGTGATCAGTAGCTACAACCTGATTCATTAAATCTTGATCAGCAGTAGTAAGCGCTTTGACGGCACGTTCGATCTGTTCTTCAACCAATCCACCCATTTGTAGCACACTCATTCGCACCAACTTAAGATCGGCGTCAAATTGTTTGGATATATGTGTCCTGATTGCCATTTCACACCTTTAGTTAGATTACCGAGAAAAATTATATTTATAATATATACAGATTGTGACAATTTCGTTATTTCTCAAATTAGATGTCTATAATTCGAATTCCGTTGTCAGTACCTAGTAGTAATACATTGGCGCCACGTCTTGCAAATAGGCCGTTTGTTACAATACCAGCTATTTGGTTAAGGTCTGTCTCTAGTTCAATTGGATTTAGAATTTCCAAACCATGTACATCTAAGATCACGTTTCCATTGTTAGTAATAAACCCTTCACGTAGAACAGGGCGCCCGCCTAGCTGTTGTACTATCGCACGCGCAACATAACTGCGCGCCATCGGGATAACTTCCACTGGAAGCGGGAATGTACCAAGCACCCCAACTAGCTTACTTTGGTCGGCAATACAAACAAATTTTTTTGCTGTTGCGGCAACTATTTTCTCTCGTGTTAGCGCTCCCCCTCCACCCTTTATCATATGCAGGTGCTCGGTAATTTCATCTGCACCATCTATATAAACAGGCAGCTCACTAACGTTATTTAGATCAAGTACCTCAATATGGTGTTTTCTAAGTCGCTGAGCTGTATCGTCAGAACTTGCGACTGCCCCATCAATTTTATGCTTGATCTTAGCCAGTTCGTCTATAAAATAATTCGCGGTGGAGCCAGTCCCTACGCCTACGATACTGCCAGTAGGGATGTATTGGATAGCGGCTTGGGCAACCGCATGTTTTTGTTCCTCTTGTGTCTGGGTCATAGTGTCCCTATGCATAGATAGTATGTCTCATTCGTTAGAATATCCCTATCTGAAGATTTTAACAATTAACTCTTATACTAAGCGTGACTCCTGTCGTGCTAAAATTCTTCCATATTTATGATTCTTTAAATTTACTTATAAATGAAAAATGATTACCTAGAAAGAATTCTGAACGCTCAAGTTTATGATGTGGCGATAGAAACCCCATTAGAACTTGCGCCAGGCTTATCTAAGCGTATAAACAATCAGTTGCTACTGAAGCGTGAGGATATGCAGGCGGTATTCTCATTTAAGCTGCGTGGGGCCTATAACAAAATGAGCAAGCTCTCTCCCGAGATACTTAAACGTGGGGTGGTAACAGCTTCTGCGGGTAATCATGCGCAGGGAGTAGCATTAGTAGCACAACGACTAGATTGCCAGGCCACAATCGTAATGCCTGTAACTACTCCACAAATTAAGATACAAGCGGTTGAAGCTTATGGCGCAACTATAATTCTTCATGGAGACTCTTTTGATGAGGCCTATGTTCACGCAATGAAGCTTTCAGCACAGAAGCGATCAACTTTTGTTCCGCCATATGATGACCCAGACATTATTGCTGGGCAAGGGACCATAGGGATGGAAATTCTACGCCAACACACTGGCCCTATTCACGCTGTATTTGTACCAGTAGGTGGTGGTGGGCTTATTGCTGGTATCGCTTCTTATATCAAAAGATTGCATCCGGAAATAAAGATTATTGGGGTGGAACCTTTCGATGCGAACGCTATGTACCTGTCACTACAAAAAGGTCGCCGCGTTAAACTTGCTCAAGTGGGAGTATTCGCTGATGGTGTAGCGATTAAGCAAGTAGGAAAAGAAACTTTTCGTCTTTGTCGCAAATTAGTAGATGAAATTATACTGGTTGACACTGATGCTATCTGTGCCGCAATTAAAGATGTGTTTGAAGACACGCGCGTTATGTTGGAGCCATCAGGGGCGCTTTCTGTTGCTGGCGCTAAAGTGTATGCCGATCGAGAGGAATTTCGAAATAAAACTCTAGTGGCAGTTACTTCTGGCGCTAATATGAACTTCGACCGGTTACGACATGTTTCGGAACGGGCTGAATTAGGTGAGCAACGTGAAGCAGTGATGTCTGTAACGATTCCTGAGAAACCGGGTAGCTTCAAGAAATTCTGTACTATGCTGGGAACGAAAAGTATTACCGAGTTTAACTACCGGTACGATGATCCGAAAGAAGCGCACGTATTTGTCGGCGTATCAGTGCGTGACCGTAATGAGGCAGAAAAGTTAATTAAAAGCCTAGAAAAGAATGGCTTGTGCACGGAAGATCTTAGCGATAATGAAATGGCAAAACTACATATACGCCATCTCGTTGGGGGGCGTGCAGTTGGGGTTAAAAATGAAATTCTTTATCGCTTTGAATTTCCTGCTCGCCCCGGTGCGCTGATGAAATTTCTAAATAGTATGAGTCATAACTGGAATATCAGCTTATTTCACTATCGTAATCATGGCGCTGATTATGGTCGTGTGCTAGTCGGTATGGATGTGCCACCAGGAGATTACGCTAAATTCAAAATATTTCTCGATCAGCTCGGCTACCGTTACTGGGATGAGAGTAAGAATCCAGCCTACAGATTGTTCCTTGGGTAGAGCCAGATTGAATTTCTGCATACATTTATCGAGTCTCAGGATATCTTAAAATTATAGATTTCTTCAACTCAGAGTCTACAACCATTTTCATCACAATTGGCATCATTAGAGAATATTTCTTTGGGCGTTTCTGTAGATACAATTTTTTCTGAAAGTAATGTTCCAATCGAGAATCCAAGCGTTAAATCGCTTATATGACCGAACTTATGCAAACGCAGTTGACCGGCTTTATCGATTAAAATAAGAGTTGGGGTTCCCTGCATTTGATATGCGTGCATGGTTAGTGGCAGTCTTTGCTGTTGGTCATCGTGCTTATCAATACCGATCGGAAAGCGAATCCGATATTCGTGGACAAATACTTCAAGTGCATCACGACCCATCACAGAATGATGTTCAAAGACAGTATGTAAACCAATCACCGCAACCTGTTCTGGATCGAACTCCTCGTATATTCTCTGTGCCTGCGGGATACCAACTTGTACACAACCTGGGCAGAGCATTTGGAAAGAATGAAGAACGACTACTTTTCCAAGTAATGAAGCAAGTGTGATTGATCCTGATGTATTGAGCCAGCCAGAGGTTTGTAACTCTGGAGCTAGACTTTCATGATTGGTGGTTGTTGTATCTAACATTATTTGTTCCAATGATGAGCTTCTTGCAGCAATGGTAGTCAGACCTTTCTCTTTCGTCAAGAAAGCGTTTTCCTAAATAAACGAGCAAGTAGTCATTCCTAATCTCAGCACAATGACTGCTTTGATCTCTTGGTATTCGATAGGTTCGACAGTTAATAATGCTTTGGTCCAGTAAAGAACAATAAATTTACAATGTGTGCAGGCATTCCAAGGCTATAAACTAACACCATGCTAGAGTACAATTCTAGTTCGCATAAGAAACAATCACGGCATATACAAATTTGAACACTTTGACTCTTACTCGCCCCGATGATATGCATTTACATTTACGGGATGGCGAGCAAATGCGAGCAGTGCTATCTGACACTGCGAGGCGATTTGCTCGTGCCATTGTAATGCCTAATCTCAACCCACCCGTAATAACAACTGAATTAGCGTTAGCGTATAACGGACGTATCAGTAGGGCTCTAGCAGCAAATACAAAGATGCAGTTCAAGCCGTTGATGACACTATATCTTACTGACAGTACTGAAACCTCTGAGATTATGAAAGCCAAGGCAAGCGGCGTGATTCACGGAGTGAAATTTTACCCTGCCCGTTCTACTACGTATTCCTATGCAGGGGTTACTGATATAGCCAAGTGTTTTGCTGTACTCGAGGCTATGGAGCAGCAAAGTATGCCCCTGTTAGTGCATGGTGAAGTAAATGACACAGAAGTAGACGTTTTTGATAAAGAAAAGATTTTTATTGATCGAGTACTAATTCCAATAACGCAACGTTTTCCAGATTTGAGAGTCATATTTGAACACATTACTACCAAAGAAGCGGTAGAATTTGTTAAAGGCGCGTCAGAAAATATTGGCGCAACCATTACTGCCCATCACTTGCTTTTTAACCGAAACGTTATGTTTCAGGGCGGAATCCATCCACATTATTATTGTCTGCCGGTTCTGAAGCGCGAAGTTCATCACCTTGCCCTAATCGAAGCTGCTATCAGCGGCAATCCAAAGTTCTTTCTCGGCACTGACAGTGCCCCCCATTCTAAAAACACCAAGGAATCTGATTGTGGTTGTGCAGGTATCTACACTTCTCATGCAGCTATTGAACTTTATGCGGAAATATTTGAGCAGGCAGGTGCTCTAGGGAAATTAGAAGAATTTGCTAGTTTTTTTGGTGCAGATTTTTACAGATTACCACGTAATAACGACAGTATTACACTGATAAAGGAAAGATGGGATGTGCCTATGGAACTTGAGTTTGCAGGGAAAGCGTTAGTTCCATTACGAGCTGGGGAAAGTATGAGTTGGAAAATACTTGATTGATAGTGCTATTTCTTAGTGTTTTACAAGATATAAATAATAAATACGAGTAATAATTTACTTAGTTTCTTCTGTAGTATCTTTCTCCTTGGCAATTGGGCTTTGTACCGTGCGGTCTTTAGCTTGCCTTTTTTGTTTACTATAAACCTCAGGCTCATCAACATCCACATACCAAAGACAGCAGCAACCAGACAACATAGAAATCATAGTAAATATTAAACTAATGCGAGTTATGCTCATGATTTATAAAACATTTATCTAAATGTGTCTGGAAAAGGAATATTTTGTAAAATCTTGCGCAAAGCCTAGTGCTCTTCATAGAAAAGATTATTCTACTTACTAGTAGAGTGAATGAAAAACTATTTAAAGAAAACGGGACCATGGTTGTCGCAATGGCCATTATGTTGGTAATGTAAGTGGCCATCAACGAGGTAGTCGACGTGATCTCCATGTGGGACTGCTTCATGGCCGCATCCAGCACCATGTAAGTGATCAGTAGAATGATCATTGCATGTGTGACCGCCTGTACATACAGCAGGATTAGTAG
This sequence comes from Nitrosomonadales bacterium, assembly GCA_004525885.1. Lineage (GTDB taxonomy): Bacteria > Pseudomonadota > Gammaproteobacteria > Burkholderiales > Nitrosomonadaceae > BJGV01. The sequence continues at coordinate 1,621 of SPBV01000075.1, read as the reverse complement.
CTGCCACTGCTAAAACATGTTCTTCAATTACGCCATTCTTACCTTGATGATGCAAATGAGCATCGTGTAGGTAATCAACATGATTTCCATGACGGATTGTAGTATGTCCGCAATTGATACCATGAACATGGCCGTGGTTTAAATGTGTATTAGGCATAATTTTCTCCTAGTTTTACTTGAAAAAATTGAATTGTTAGTACTAGTTCTATACATACTACAAATACTCAAGTAGTTTTTCAGATTATAAATTAGTTCTTTCCTAGCGCTAGTTATAAGCTGTATTGAAATTATGCCTCAATACTTTTTTGCCGCTTGATATAAAGGCATTACTTTTGGTACATTTAGATTGAGATCACGAATACGTGATGAACTAGATGGGTGAGTACTGAGGAATTCGGGCGGATTGTTTTTGGAGACTCTTCCCATTTTCCTCCAGACGTTAGCGGCTGCATTTGGATTGTATCCAGCACGTGCCATCAGCTCAAGACCCATTAAATCTGCTTCGGTTTCATGGGTGCGGCTATGTGGCAAACCAAAAGTTACATTAGTAACCATGCCCACTAGGCTAGTACTTTCTTCGCTCAGTCCCAGCGCCATAGCACCCACACCTACAATAACTTTCTCGGCCATCTGTTCTGACATGCGTTCACGTCCGTGCTCACGAAGTGCATGAGCAATTTCGTGTCCCATAACAGCAGCAAGCTCATCATCACTTAGAGTTAACTTCTGAATGATTCCTGAGTAGACCATGATTTTTCCACCTGGCATGCAGTAGGCATTGAGCTGATCGTTGCTCTGAACGTTTACTTCCCAAGCCCAGCTAGATGCATCTGAGCGGAAAGTTACTGTGTGTGAAATTAGTCGATCCGCAATCAACTTAACCCGTGCATACAGTTTCTTATCTTGGTTTAACATACCCTGCTGATTTGCTTTAGTAATCTCTTGTTGGTAAGCAGTAGCTGCAGAGGTTTGTACCTGTTTTTCTGACAAACCACTGAACATGTACTGCGCGCGGTTTACACCCACCCTGCCGCTACTAGTCGTATTGACTGTTTGACAGGCAGTTAATAAAGCAACCATCAACAAGAGCAAAAGTTTTCTAAACATTTCAATCCCCTAAGATTATAAGTTTCTATAATCTTCCTGAGCTATATGCTCGGATTTATTTCTATCAACACTCTTTCTTAAATAAACTATTTATACTAGCTCAATTTATGGATTACGGTATACCTGAAGCTATGTTTGTGTACACTTCAAGTTATAGACTTAAAGGAGTTATACGTTTGTGTGCTAGGCTAGTACATCTAAATAATTATGGGTTTAACTCTTTTGTTCTGGCGATTGGTCAGTTATGTGCAATAAAACCGAAGGCCTTATCATGAACGTACACTAGTTTACATTCCTCGATATATTTGGCGTCATGAATTCTTCCACCTTTAATATAACCAGTTTCACCTTTATTTAAGAAAATACGATCTCCGTCAGGAACGAGTCCAACCGGTTCATTTGTAAAGAATTGGATAGACATTTTCCCTTCAATAACAACTGTCATGTCATCACCCGGGTGCGAATGTGGTGGTTCTTCTGTTCCCGCTTCCCATTTTTCCAGCATTACTTCGAC
>SPBV01000293.1 GCA_004525885.1 Nitrosomonadales bacterium | reverse complement strand
GCTCTCTTTAATTTCAAGCCGACGACTAAGACAGGATCGCCTGCTGTTCCCAAAAACTTTGTAGATTTCATCATGAGTTCATTCAAACATTCTGGTGCACCCGCTCTACAACGGTCTTCCACGATGGTATATCCAATGGAGAAAGGAATTAACCCAGTTATCGCTGAGGGGCTCATGAAACATGGTAATAAAAATGATGCTTTATTGGAACTGATTAAACACGTTGATAGGTCTCGACCTCCTAGAAGCGATGACAAATTTACACAACTTGTCATCATGAACATGCTACAAAGACGGCTTGGTTACGTTGATAACGAAATGACCCTTGGATCCGCATACAACAAGGCCAAATGGGATATTGTGACGAAATTCTCTATTGAACAGAATAGGCATGATAACTCAATGCCCGAAATAGATTTTCCAACTCCCGCTGCTGTTTACCTTGACGACGAGGTGACACCCATGTACGTGGAGAGACACAATGCAGAAATTATTCCTCACGCTGATTGGATGATGACGTGGGTCTTGTGTTTGGAAGCGTTCCTGTTTGGAGTGGTGACTAACGATGGAGACTATGGACAATTTATTGAGCTAGATGGATTCCTGTATCACAACGCAGTTGCAAGCAACAATACAATGATCAAACTAAGGAAGATGATGAACGAAAGAGAGATATAAGTAAGCAAAATTGAGATAAAAAATGTCAAATTCACTTTCAGGACTCGCGTATGAGCTGCTTACACAGGCTGTAAAGAATGTCAACATAACAGTTAACCTCAGTAAAAAATCATCACAGGCGCCGATGCCTGTACCCAAGACAGAAGATTCGACAACCGGACTCGTGAAGACCGATCTTGTTCGTTTAATTGACAACCTAGAGAGCGTATCTACAACGCTGAAGAAAATTGATAAAAATTTAGCAGGTCATGATCACACAGAGATATGCGTCATGCTTGAAAACTTTGATAGAGTTTTGAATTCAATTAGGCTAGTTTTGAACTCTGTTTGATTCGCTCTGTAATGAAAAGTTGAAAAACAGTTTACGGAGAACAGGAAAAAAATATAAAGACAATGACAAGAATGGAATTAAACAATGTGTTCAAACTCGTGACCAAATCTGGTCACAAATCTCTGGACGTTGTGACGAGCGCTATTCAAAAGTACGCGCGCAGGGGCATGTACGAAGAGATGCTCCAAGCGGTGTCTGAGATGGACGCGTTTATGCAATTCGAAGAATCAGAGGACGCTACAACCCAGCGCTCAGCCAAGGCTATCAGGACTAACATGATAAACCGTCTCAAAGTTGTATTATTTGAGGAAGTGTCATTCTCTCAGGTTGGAGCCTTCATTACTGTGATCAAAAAGATAAAGGAGTGGGAAGATGCTGGCAGGGTCGACAATACAACGTTGGCCAAAATCGTGTCCATCATTGCCCATGCTAAGAAGCTCAGGCTGCCCAGCTACCTGCAAGCCAGCTACGGCAACGGTGATGAATGCACAGACAAGAGCGTATTTCTGAACGGCATTGATAACCAGATTATTAGTTGCATGGAGTGGATCTACCACAACGACGAAGAGGCCCTAAAAATGCTGGCTGATCGGCAATTCTCTGGAAAGGAGCACATCCTACCCATGGTCACGACCGAATGGAAGCGCCTGAAACCAACAAAGAGTAAGGCTGGTAGCGATGAGCGATTCAGCTTTGTCATCGTCCCTTGGCTATGGATCATGTACTCTGATGATCTTAACAATGATGTAGACCTGGTCTATCCAGCGATTGAGAAAAAAGCTATTAAAGCCACATATAAGAAGACCGACGTCGCATTTGAGGTCTTTGTGTACGATGAGCATACCAAGGAAGGGAGGAAGGGTGACAAATCAGTTGATGAGCTTAGAAAAGCAGGATCTGTCGTTTCAAACGAAGATACCGTATGGCTCTCTCGATTCGACGATCTCAAGGCTGAATACGATAAACAACCCATCACAGTGGTCAAGAAGCGCAGGGTCGGCACGAAGGAGATAAAAATTAAAGATGTAAAACCCAAGCGTCTGAGGAGGGGTGCGGTTAAGATGGATGACATAGTCAATATTGAAATAGACACGAATGCCGTAGAATTCCTAGAAAATTCAACCTGCGCGCGTGTATTATTCAAAGGCAAGGACAAGGTCATTAAGCCTGTCGGTAGGAACCAAAATTACGGCTTTGACTTTCTCTACATTGACAAACAGAAACGCCGGTTTGGGCTCAATGATCTTAGCGTCAAACTGCGGACGATCCACGGTAAGCAATTCACTCGGGAGCGACTTGAAAAGAATGATGAGGTGTCTGGTAAGACTCACAAGTATTACAAATACGGCTGGAAGGACAGCGATGCAGGCGACAAACAGAGCCTTGTCGTCATGAATCAAGTGGATGGCACAAGGTTGGGAAATGACAAATCATTCATGAAAAATGAGGATAATTATAAAG
>SPBV01000271.1 GCA_004525885.1 Nitrosomonadales bacterium | reverse complement strand
CGGCGATGCCCTTGTCGATCAGGGGCGAATTCCCAAATACATTACTAAGTGGAACCACCCTACACTTGAGGTCATACTTCGTGGCAAAATAATTCATCGCCTTAACCTCACCCCCGGTGGCGTGTGCGCCGTAGTCGACATAAAATAGGTAGGGTAGTTTTTTGCTTGACTGCCGCATTGCCCATTCAACCAGTGCGCCGCTATCGAGTCCACCACCAAACAGTAATACGCTCATACATCTTCCCCTCTCAATGAGATCATACTTAAAAACTCGCTACGCAATACTGCCGACTCCCGTAGCGAGCCCGTCATTCGTGAAGTGCGGGTGATCATCCCTTTTTGTTGGACACCGCGTGATTCCATACAAAGGTGCCGACAGATCATTTGCCACATTGAAGCAGTTTGTACAACAATACACTTAATTATCCATATTCATTACTCATGGAGTAATGAAAAATCTAATTTAGTAGCGGCTCTCGGCTCTTTCGCTGCTTCTTGACACTAACAAAAAGACGATCACCAACACGAGAAGAGAAATGCCTACCAAAACCCACGGAGTGCTGAAATATCCCTTAAGCTTATCGATGAAGCTACCACTTCCGTTCGCTACGACGTCGGCGGCGGTATATCCGCGAGGAAGCAGCGGAGTCCTACGCTGCGAATATGAGACCTGATCATATGGACTATTCTTGTAATACATTTTTTTGTAACCAAGGAAAATATTTCTAAATGACACCATTAAACCCTAATCATAGCTATTACCAGAATTGCTAGTATGATCGATATTACCATTATCTGATATTTGTATCGCTTCAGAAACTCACTTGGCATCACAGGTTCGCTCGGCATGGGTTTTGACGAGTCGCCTAATTGGCACACAATATCGCTTTGGACGTCGTTTATGGAGACATTTCCATCTCTGACGATATCAAACAGGACTTGGCATAATTTGTCAGGACATGAAGGCTTAACAAGTTGCGTCGGGACTAGATATTTGCCTGATCTGTTAGCACACGCAGTGTACCAGCAACCATCGTTTATAGAGTGAGCACCCTTCATTTCTTGATATGATGTGGTGTCTGCTCTATTGACACATTTGCAGTCATCGGTTTTGTGACGTAAACAATAGTTCTGCATCGTAGCGTCTTGGATGTGAGCTGGTTGTCTTTCGAACCACATTCTACATTCGTTACCTCCTTCACCTATGGATTTGAGGCGACTGCACTCCTTCATCCCGTTTGGGCAGCTGCTAACCTTTTGGGTGCAATACTTGGCCTCTACGTCGCTGTTTTCGCCAAATTTATCCTTGTATGCGGTCACTTGTGATCGTGTGTCTATTTTATCAACTGCATATGTACATTTGAGTTTGGGTGCCTTCATATCCCATCCATAATTGATGAGCGGATCCTCTCCTTTCGAGCTTCGCCCTATCTCACATTCATCTCTATCGGGTTGTACGCATTGGGGTTGTGGGCGGCATAAACCTCCGCAACAGGAGTCGGTACCTATTTGCCAATCTGGTACATTTTTGGTTATGTGGCAAGGAGCCCACGCGCTATAAATGGAACACTGGAAACATTTGCATGAATCTGCTCCTGGTCTATACAGATGTTTCTGATTCGTTTGGACTGTACGTCCTACTACATGTTCTCCCATGGTTTTAATATCTTGAGATATTTGATCTATCTCATAATGAATTTTATGGACCATATAGATATAACTATCACAACAGCGATGATTAAAATCAAGGTGGTATTGGGCCCACCTGGGATGATGCTTTGTATACTACCAGGGTTTAATCCACCACCATCCGCGTCGTCGAGATCTAAGATTTCGCGTCTGTTAATTTTCCGCACCTCTTCAGGACCTGCCTTGTAGTACTTATCGGACCGCTGTTTATTAATATTTTCTGTGTATTTACGAGATATCTGCTTCAAGTTGACCGTCTCTGGACGTTTTGTTGCACGAATGAGGATCATGGACCCGACAGGGCCTCCCATGTCAGTCATTACTTGGTTGTCGAACTGGGAAATCTTGTTGAATGGGTACATAGCCATCTTGAAGTAACCACCGTCGTTACCCCAATTATCTCCCCATGAGTTTCGACAATGCCAGTACGGAACATCTCCGGTCGTGTCATTGTCGTATTGAATGCTTTTGGCTACTCCCCAACCCATAATACTAATAGCGTGAAGACCAGCAGTCTGTCTCGTCATTTCGTCACTGAATCTCAGTTTACCTCCCTTGTATCCATCGTAGTCCGCGCGGTCAAAGTACACACCTCCATTTAAGGTGGGATTCGTGAAGTTACCAGTAAAGAAATTAGCCAAGACAACGAACCCGCCAATTACTGGGCCGAAATCGCTGATGTGACTCCTAACAGTATTCCTGAAAACAGCAATAGGAGCATTGTCGTTGATAAAGAACACGTCACTGCCTGGGTCAAGTTTGTACAGATATTTTTTTTCCCCACTGTATTACATTCTTAATATGTTCCGCGTTGTTTATTATCTTGAGTTAAACTCTAAAACATATGAGGAACTCAGATCCCGTGGCTACCCATGGCGTGCAAGATTTGCTGAATGGAATGAACGGTACGCCATCCGGCATGCTAAAGGTGTATTTTGCGTGACTCCTGAATTGTGCATGTATTTTTCCAAGAAATATAATTACCCAATTGAAGCAACTTGTTTTATCCCTAATGGAGTTTCATCATTGAATTTAGACCACCCTTCAGAGG
>SPBV01000060.1 GCA_004525885.1 Nitrosomonadales bacterium | reverse complement strand
CTGCGCTGCCAGCGCAGAGGCTACCCTCTATTGTGGCAATCAGAGTGTGGCCAGGCAGCGGATGGAATACGATATTGTTGGGATGGCTTTATTGCACGAGAACGAGCATGTTTATACGTGGTATTCGGACGGCATGGTCAGTTCCGGACACTACACAGATCTCGACAGGCATCAAAAGCGATATCCATATACTCTCCCTGGTACCAAAACACCTTATGATATTGTTGGAATGGGTATAGCGAGCAATAACCATGTATATACTTGGTATAGAGATGGCACAACCAGTTCCGGACACAGCAGCGATCTTGGTGCCTATCGAGCGCCATATAAATTCACTCTCGCGTATGGCCAAATATCACCTGATGATATTGTTGGGATGGGTATAATGCATACACCGACTGCGGACCATGTAATTACTTGGTGCAAGGATGGCACAGTTTCTTCCGGTCACAGTGAGGACCTTGACTACTTCTATACCCAACCCTGGCATATTGATCGTGGGTGGTCGTCCTTGCGGCGGGGTGAGTGGCGTGGGTTAATTGATATTGCGGTAGATGCGACCGGTCGCACATTTGCTTGGTGGCGCGATTGCACAGGAGAAGTGTATTCTAATCCAAGGGTTGGTTCTGCGCAGGGCAGCAAACCGTTCGGTTGGCGTCAGAGTGTGGATAGGTAGGTAGATGAGGCATAGCTCCTGCGTGCTGTTGGTGTGGGGTGATTGTTGGTCACCGGCCTGCAGCAGTACGGAACACGCGTGCTGTCATGGATGGGCACAAAGAAGCAATCTATCAATGGGATAGTTGCTTTTGTAACTGAGTATCGACGATCGGCACATAGGAAGGGGCACACAGCACCATTCCGTTTGTGATTGGTACGCGCGCTAAATGCAGAGCGTTCCTTCACTGTTTTAGTGTCGTACCGAGAGGTACCGATAGTTTTTTCTAAGGAAAATATGCGACCACGTTATTCAGTCAATTCGCATGTAGGAAGTAAAGCTGGCATTGAATAAATGCGGTTACAAATTGGTTACATTTCATAAATAAGGATAAAGGAGTCACAAGCTAACACCTGTAACTCCTTTATATATCGATGCTGTTGGGGGGGAATCGAACCTCCGACCTACTGATTACGAATCTCCCGCCCATTAGAATTCTTTCTGCCGTGTCTCCTGTGTGTCCCCATAAATAAAAAAGGAGCTAGCTATTACACTAACTCCTTGTTTATATGGTGCGCCCGGAGCGATTCGAACGCCCGACCCCTTGGTTCGAAGCCAAGTACTCTATCCAACTGAGCTACGGGCGCTAAAGAAGATCTGCCATGCTAACGATCATTTAATTTCCTCACATCTTGATAAGTTGATCGTACAAGTCTATTACGGAATAATACATGATAACTTATCTATCGATCATGTGTGGCCCATAGCAATATAGAATAATCACTCTGAATAAAATTCTCTGTGAGAAAGCACACATTATTGTATAAATATGGAGGGCATTCTCCGTTTATCTTTCTAGACAAATTTTTTCGCCAACAATTAAGGTCGATATAGGGGTATATAGTACCTTTGACACGGAGAGGGGTAAGACCAATACTGAGTATATACTCTCTTAACCCAACTATGACTATGTCGTGGCACACTGAGCCACAAAAAGCGAGAAAAATAGGAGTAGACCAGCATAGGTAAAGCAATGATTCAATTTTTGTTATTTATCCTGAATCTTTCTATTTTTCTCAATTCACCCGACTCATAATCCCTTGGTCTCTGGTTCGAGTCTTTCCAGACAAACTATATAATACAAAGTATTACATATGTTATGTGGTACTTTTTGTTTGCAAGGAGTTCATAAACTGCCACTTTGTGAACGTCTGCTTTGTGCCAAAATCGGACGCTCAAGTCGGTAGATGTATGAAGGTTCCCCCGTTCTTGTGGTGTCTGATCAAGTGAATATATGCTTAGAACCACAATCGTACTCTTGCCACGAAACCAATTTGTCTAGAATCGCCGCCCTGTTGGCTGACGCGATCAGCAGCACCGAAGAACCTTTGGCCATATGGAATGCCAACATAAGGAACAATCTCTCGACTTATCTCGTAGCGCAAACGCAGTCTAAGTTCGATATTGTTCAAGCCTCTTCCGGTTGAGAATCTTTCTGCCTTCTGGATAGCAGCATGAGTTTCAATACGTGGTTGTTATGGGACGCTTACACACAAATAACCAGTAAGAATGATGGTAATAAGTCACATTTTTAAAAGTTTCAAATGTGATTAGAATGTGAATAAATTACAATTCAAAAGCTTCAAGTGTAATGAATCTGTTGGTGTATTTGTTGGTATATTGAAAATAGAAAAAACATAGAACATCCTGTGGTAAGGGTTACAGGCTATAATTCGATTCCAGGCGTCTTCAAGGAACCCAGTGTCTGCTATGTCAAAAGTAGGTATTCAAATGCGTACAGAGAACTTGGCGCCTAGGTATTGACTGATAGGTAAGAAAGCTATTTTGCCCGAATGTACAGAATTTTTTGATTTGATCCTGGTGTTTTTCTTTTTTCTATTTCGAAGAGATCTGTTTTTGCTTCGACAAGATCAGAGAGTTTCTTATAGCCGTAAAGCCTGGAATCAAAATCTGTTTGTAGCTTGGTAAGGTAACTCCCAAACGTACTAAGACGCGCCCACCCGGAATCATCGATTGATTTCTCAAGTGCAGTTAGGAGGAACTCTTTAGGAAATTCAGGCTTTGCCTCAGTTGACTCGATAGATTTCTGAATTGGACTGGATTTTTGCTCTTGCTTAGTTTTTGGCAGTGGTTCAGTCGTTTCTGTTGCTCTGCTTGGACGCAGAATCTCAGTAAACACAAACTTGTGGCATGCATTGCGGAATGCATCTGGTGTTTTCTTCTCGCCAAATCCGAGGACCGTGAGTCCCTCCTCGCGCAGCCGTGTTGCAAGTCCCGTAAAGTCACTGTCACTTGTAATCAGGCAAAAACCATCAAATTTTCGTGTGTATAGTAAATCCATCGCATCAATAATTAGCGTACTATCCGTAGCGTTTTTTCCAGTCGAGTATGCAAACTGCTGAACTGGCTTGATAGCGTATTTTTGTAGCACCTTCTTCCAGGAGGAGAGTGTTGGGGCAGTAAAGTCACCATATATGCGTCTCACAGTTGCATCGCCAAATCTTGCAATTTCTGCAAACAGACTCTCAATAACTGCTGCTTGAGCATTGTCAGCATCAATTAGAACTGCTAATCGAAGGGCTGGTTCTTCTGGCTCAATTCTTGTGGTTGATCGTTGGGGCATCAAGGTGGTTTCAGTTTTCTAGCTTCGACTCTTTTATTATGCCTAATATAACGGTTAATTGATAAAAATCCTTGAAATTAGAGCTTGCCGATTATGTGCCGCCGTTCATAGAAGAGAATCAAATAGCATAGACGTGTCAGATGATTGAGTACTCTGCGCCATAATAATCTGCTTTTTGAGGCAGCAGATTAATTTAATTATTTAAATTTATATTGACATAGTTACTTCTTATGTAGAAGATACTGATCGATATCGATCAATTATTAAGTATACAGAATGATTTCATGCCATCTTTCCACCATTCTTGGAGCTAAGCGCCTCAAAGTTTCCGATGTATGCCGTGGAACGGGTATCGCTCGTGCCACGCTGGATCGATATTACTATGACCGGGTGAAGAGCTTTGACCGTGAAGTCCTGACCAAGTTATGCAAGTTTCTCGGAGTTAAACTAAGCGACTTGCTGGTTTTGGTGGAACAAGGCGATCTTTTCGGGATTCATGCCCAATCCAAAGGAAAATCATGACAGAACGAGAGCTCAAATTGCTATTAGATGCACAAGCTATCAAGCGAGTTCAGATTCACTTTGCAGTGATGTCACAAGGCTACATGATTATTGCTGATGGTAAGCCGCTGGAATCAGGCAAGAGGAAAACACGGAAATTCAAGACACTGGATGCAGCGGCAAAGCTATTGTTCAGGATGGGAATTGCGGATTTTGGAGTAAAGTTACAAACTACATATTAGATAGGGCAATTATAGTGCAACCTCTTCACCCGGTTACAAGCAAGGAATCACCAAGAGAAATTTTGGATGCAGATTTAAAGTTGTTGAGTGGGCTGCTTCCTATACGTGGGGGCTGGGGTTACTCTAAATCAGATGCATGCATAATAGAAAGAATGATTCGCTTGTTGACCAATCACTGCCCTTTGACGGCGTCGGTTTGGAGTATATTTTTATTGAAAAAAGAATATATGAAGAGGTGATTGTATTCTGTTCTGATGGAGAGAAATTCTTTGGTATTCAATGGAAATTGAAGACAGGGCATAGAAGATGGGGCTAGTAGGAAAAGCTATGATAGGCTAATCTTCGAAATTACATCCTTCTCAGTGCTTGCTTATGGGATTTTAATAATGAATTTGCTTAAAAAATCTTCGAAGTTTATTTCTTGAGTTATGCAAGTAATACGTACAGAAACCCATTAATTTTACGGCAACACATGCCAACGCGTAGACATCCCTGCCATCATATGATCATTGACGTGGCAATGTAAAAGCCAGCTTCCTGGCGAGCGGGGAATCATGTCAACTGAAACCATACTAGCAGGAAACACCTCAATAACATCAGTTCGACGCCCATGATCAAGAACTGTTTGACCATGCCAATGGATAGTGTGGTTGTCCTGTTCGTTACCAAGAGCAGCGACATGCCATCGAACGCGCTTCCCTATGCTGGTTTCATATCCATTAAGATTGCCAAAAATGCGGCCATTAACCGCATGCCTCAACCCGCTTTCCTCGTCGTTTTCTTCATTGAAGATCATGAATAGTGAGATGAATTCATGATCCACATCACGTGGAAAGGGATCAGAATCGGAGTTTTCCATCCCCTTTCGAGTAATAAGGAGCGCGCCAATCAGACCAAGATTTATCTCTTCTTCTGTCATGATGTGAGAGTGATAAAGCCAGACAATTGTCGAGGGGTCACTGGGTCCCGGGCCTGCGGCTTCATCCACAATCCAGGTATAATCATAGGATCCATTTGGCGGTACGCTTGCCCCTGCACTTTTGCCATCAGCTCCTTCGTTATCTTTGCTATAAAGTACCCCGTGAGAATGTATGGAAAGCGGACGATCTGTTTTATTCAGAAAATGAACGACTATAGTGTCCCTCACAACACCTCTCAACTGAGGCCCCAATATCCCCATCGATTCGGCTTGTAGCAAAGGAATGCTATAACTACTGTCCGTATAGCCTATATAGCGATATTTTTTGTACTTTATAGATCTCCCCCATACACCGAGACCATCATCAGGATCAATCAGATTTTGACTAGAAGGGGCGTAATCCCAGAAAACCTTTTCTGCAGCAATCCAATATTCCCTTACTGCTGCTTGTATCGGAAACGAAGAACCAACACCCATTACAAAAACTATCAGGGTTAAAATTCTATTGCCATAACGAGAATTAAAATTTCTCTTAAAGTTAATCAATATTGTTCCTATTTATTGGGTTCATCAATAAAAACGGAGAATGATTAGGGTCAACGAATCAACACTTCCACTCGTCTGTTCCTTGGCTTATATGTATTATCCGGCGTATGGATTAACAAGTTACGCTCACTATATGATTTCAAAGCAATGGAATGAAAATTGATATCATTCTTCTTCAGTGTTTCAACAATCTTTACAGCTCGTTAATGGCGAGAGTTTCTCATCAAGCCTATGTTTTTTTCTGCTACTACTACCAGTATGGCCTATAGTATCCTCCTCCCCATCCTCCCTGAAACAAGAAGGGATGGCCATAATAAGGACCATATCCACCATAGTAAGGCCCATAACCATAATAGTTATACTTTTCTTCTGGCCAAAGATGAATAGCTGTAGATTGTAGCAATGGAACCCGAATGGTTTTCTTTCCTACCGTACGTTCAATGCCCCCACTTAGTGTTCCTACAACAGTAATCTCTCTATCCTTCGCATAAATTACAGGATCAAGAAATTCAGTACTTTTAATGACAAAGCGCCCTTCGTATGGTTCGTCTAGTTGAGGGCGCCCAGGATAGTTGAGAGGGTAGAACAGTGCTTGAACAAGACTAAAATTTTCTTCGTTTTCTACATCAATAATAACCCCACCCCAGCGAACGGGAGCATTGTTGTGACTATCCATGTTTTGACTTGCCTGGGTATAGGGAATATCCACCACATGCGCATCCTTCATTGCCTGCGGCAGGCTAGTACAAGCACTTAATAAGAAATAAGGTAGCAATAATAAATATGGTTTCATTGTTTTCCTGAGAATATTAGAAGTTCCAACTATATATATGTACGGGTACCGGAATAACAAGATTGCAAATATCTAGGATCTAAAGCAGCCATGTTTGGAAGTCAATTTTGTACAGAAGCAAATAATTGGATTTGGCTTCCAATAACATCTTATAACAGCCAGTCATTTGGGGGGTATATTTGGTGGTATCTCAAGGAAATTAGAGCGGCAATTTTGTAGATAAGATTATGAATGGTAAGGTATTAACAGACATGGGTCTGATTCCATCCGCCCTCTACCATTTAAGTGTTTAATGCTGTTCAAAGATGCACACGAAACCCGCTTCAATCCTTACGATTTGCGGGTTTTCTTGTTTTTCCCCGTTTTCACCCCGTCACTCTTAGCTTACCTTGCTTCTAGCCACCGGTACATATGTGCTACTGTGCCGGTTAATAATTTAACCATATAAAACTAATATGAAAGAGATCGCAACAGAACCATTAACAAGCTCCTCAGAAAAGGCAGGGTTGCCGCCTGGTACATTGGTGCATGTGGGCAAGGCATTAGAAACAGAAACTAGAATTTCTGTAATCGAATACGATGGCCTGAATTATAAAGAATATATTGTTCAGTCTATTGATAAACTGCTGCTACATAATAAAAATAAGACCACGGTCTGGATTAATATTGAAGGATTAACTGACACCAAGACAATAGAATCGATCGGTCAAAATTTTGGTATTCACCCTCTAGTACTTGAAGACATTCTAAATACGAACCAACGCCCAAGGTTTGAGGACTATGGGAACTATTTGTTTATTGTATTGAAAGCGTTATTGTTAGATAAAGTAGGGTTTTCCGTAAATTACGAACAAACCAGTATCATTGTTATGGAAAATATTGTTATTACATTTAAAGAAAAACAAGACAATCTCTTTGAACCGATAAAGCATAGACTCAGTACTAGTAAGGGTCGTATTAGAGTGTCAGGAGCAGATTACTTAGCATACGCTATATTAGATATAGTTGTTGATCAATACATGATAATTGGGGATTCGTTGGTAGACGTTATTGAGGGCATTGAAAGCGAGTTGCTGGCAAACCCTTCAAGAAGAACTCTTGCTTCGATTCAGAGTGTTAAACGGGAGGCAATTTTTATTCGAAAGACTGTCTCACCCGTAAGAGAATTATTAGTAGGAATTCAGCACAATGAATCTACCTTAATCCAGGAAAAATCGTTAATCTATTTCAGGGATGTCTACGATCATTCTATACGTGTAATTGAATCAATGGACTCTTATAGGGAATTAGTATCCGGTCTATTGGATATTTATCTATCAAGCGTTAGTAACAAAATGAACGAAACTATGAAGGTGCTGACAATATTCGCATCCATTTTTATTCCATTAACGTTTATATCAGGTATCTATGGAATGAATTTTGAGTATATGCCAGAGCTTAAATGGAAATGGTCATACCCGCTAATTTGGATAGTTTTTATAATAATTACAGTGGCATTGCTTATCTTTTTCAAAAAAAAGAAATGGTTCTAAAAAATAACGCCTTCTCAAATTGCCAGTTATCTGGCCTGTCATGCTCAAAAGCACGCCGTTGCCACCCTGGCACGCAGACTGGCTAGACTTTCTAAATTACACAATGCTCAACAATGGGCGAACCCAGTTAGTACTGCATTGGTGCAATCTACACTTCAAGGTATACGCAACCAGCACGGAGTCAAGCAGCGACAAGTCGCTCCCGCTATAAAAGAAGATATTTTAGCGATGGTTAAGAATTTGCAAGGCACTATAATGATTAGTTAAATTAATTGGCACAACATTACACTACATTTGCTCATACAAAGTTTGATTATAAAGGTATTTAGATTGTACGTGAGTCATAGCTCCAGTGAAGTAATGCTTGCCTTTGCTTTCGTCGGCAGTTGATGTCTCCTTTGCTGCAGTTCTGCCTAATTTGTGCGACGTGTCTACGCATCGCACGCCATCGTTTAATTTGGCGCTCGTCATCAGGAAATCTTCGCCCCATAAAATATCGGCAGTACCATTGAAACCATCCGCGTGGATCTTCAGGGTTTATCCAACCCTTTTCTTTCCATACTGAAAGAGATTGTGAAGCGTTCACACCAAAGTAGTTTAAATCAGGATCATGGTATTTAGAACAGAGCTTAGCTTTTTCAAACCATACTGCTGGGAATTCAGAAGCACAGTCAGTCATATATTTTCCGCCAAAAACACCAAGTTCTAGCATTTCTTTTGGCGTAAGATCAGGGTGAAACCCAAGATCAAAATTCTTGCCAATTGGCTCCGTAAGAAGGTAGACATATTTTGTCTGCATAAGATCGTTGACTACTATGCGTTGTCTTCTCATATACGGGTTACTCTGGTTACTTACTCGTAGAATAGTCACTACAAGGACTCACAAGTGGGCTTCAGCATGTAGCCAGCGTATAAAGAGAGCAAATGTTCCTGCTTGCCGTTCAGCGATCATGAAACTGATCTGATGTATTCGTGATAAATCTAGTGGAGGCGCAGCAACTAGACGACCACGACGACACGGTTTAAAATCATCATAATTAAATGTAAATTCTGCCCACTCTTTTTGAGGCTGAAATAAAGCCTGATAATTAATGCCTTCAAGGGAGTTATCCATGCGTAGATTTAGTTTATAGCGATGCCCGTCACCCAAAATGTACAGGCAAAGTTTTTCAGCATTTATTCCGGAATAATTTCTTGGAGCAGAACGCACTGAAGCAAATCCGCCGTTATTTTCTAGCGAAACTTCACCCGTAAATTCTGCATGTCCATCCGGATTGAAATTGAGCTTGCTACAAGAGATTCCTCCCATCACCACATCATCTATAGAGGTCCACCCAAGCACACTGTCGGGAGTATCAAAGTTAAGCAGTGTTGAACATATTAAGGAAGATTTATTCTTCTGATGAGGCATCTGTTCGCTCCTGAGTTACCCAAATTAGTCGATCCGTATCGATGCCAAGTTGTCTAACCTTTTTGACCAATTGATCTCGTAGCATAAGCGGTAATGCCCGTTTCCGTGCCAAAACCCAGAGGTAGTCACGACTAGGGCCAACCACTATAGCCCAACTATAGTCTTGTTCATCAAGCGCGATGATGTGATAGCCACCATAAAATGGCCAAAAGAAGGATACTTTTAACGAGCCTTGGGTAGGGTT
>SPBV01000272.1 GCA_004525885.1 Nitrosomonadales bacterium | reverse complement strand
GTAAGCGGTTCCGCTAACTGATGAGGCAAATGAACCGGTAACGTAATGATTACCCGTAGATGAATCCTCGATAATTTCGTCAGCAGTGAGCGTGCCAATAGGGCTTTGAATTTGATTAGCTAAAACAGTTACAGCAATCTTAGCCCAACTCGCATTATCAAACTCCTCACTCCTCAGCAGCAAGTTCGTCACCGCCGTCCTGATCACACCCTGGCTATCGACGTAGGTGCCGCTGCTGGCGCGGGTGAAGGTGACGAGCTGAGCCCCAGTAGTGGCATCGACTAGCGACTTGTTATCGGCAAAGCGCAGGTCAAGTGATGGCACTGCGCGAGCACGAGTCCACAGTGAGTTTTGCACCCATGGGCCAGCTAATGCACCACCAGGTGCTACTGCTACCCGAAACGCTGCAGATCCCCGCATCAGAGACCAGCCTCCAGTAGATTTATGCGGATGCTCACCGTGCTAGCACTAACTGGGGTATAAGCACCACGGGTTTCAAGCTCAGCAAACAACGTGGTACTAGCAGCAGCTAACTTAACTAGCCTGCCAGGGTAATCAGTCTGCGTATAAATACTGCTGCCAAGATCTTGCGGGGCTGGGAAATCAACATAACCCATGTATGTAGCGCGATCAGCACTTGTTAAATCAAAGGGGGCGTTATCAGCAATAGCGGTAGGTGATGCGTTAAAAAGATGAAGGCGAAATGCGCCCATGCCAGATGGCACCGTGCTATCACTAAATACCAGGGAGATGCTCTGGATAATTACAAAACCAGCAGTGGGGCCAGCGGCGGTAAGGCTAATAATCGCGCTGCCGCCTGTGTCACCTACAACATCACCAGCGGTATAAGCAGTTGTGTTGCTGGGACGGGTAATGGTGGCGGTAGTGCGATAAGCTTTGCCGTCAACGGTGAGGCTGCCATTATTATCGCTAACACTTAAAGAATCACCATCAATGGTGGAAACTTTAATTACTTCATACAGTAAGGAGTTTTCTCTGACTAACGGCATGATATCTAACTATTTTTTTAATTCTAACAGTAGTTGATCAGGGATAACAACTTCGTATGTAGGGATTAAAATAAAAAAATAACTCAGGTAACAAAGTGCAAATTCGTTATACAAATGATTTGGGTAATGGTCACTCTGGCTATGTGGATTCTGGGGATGGGATCGTTGTAGCTACAGCTAGCGGTCAACCGTTATCTGTAGAGCTAGAAAACGTAGCAACAACTAGTAAAAATCGTTTATTAGTTACTAATCCTGAAACAGTTTTTTTTAATACGTTTCAATACGGTGTAGAAACAGATGTGTGGGAAAGCTCTGCCACAAGTGGAGGTACTGCTACGCATAGTGCACTACTCAGCGTAGTTGACATGGCTGTTACTTCGACAGCCGGTTCGCAAATTATTAGGCAAACACTTAATACTCTGCGGTACATACCAGGGAGAGCGGCTAATCTTGCCTTTGCTGTACGTTATGAAACTCCTGTTGTTGGTATCCGACGCCGCGTAGGTTTATTTAATGGTACAGATGGTTTTTATTTTGAAGATAATGGGGGTGACTATGCTTGTTCAATTGTTAGTAGCACTAGCGGTTCAACGGTAACTACACGTGTTGCTCGTGCTAGTTGGAATGGCGATAAATTAGATGGCACTGGACCCAGTGGAATTACTGCTGATCCAACTGCGCAGCAGTTGATTAACATGAAATATGAATGGTATGGTGCTGGTCAAATTGTTTTTCAATACATTATTAATGGCCAAGCAATAACAATTCACACATTTAATACTGGGAATATTTTGCAGAATCCTTGGTGTAAAACACCGTTTCTTCCAATTCGTTTAGAACTAACAAATGTCACCGGTGCGTCAGGTACGCATCACCTTTATCAAGGTTCAAACACATTAACAAACGAGGGTAGTACAAATTACTTAGGCGTTGGAGAAAGCCATTTAACTACAATTAGCGGAATTACAATGGCTTCTGCAAATACATTCTATCCAATTTTAAGTATTCGTTTAAAGTCAACTGCTTTGCAAGGCATTGTATTGCCTTCTTTTATCCAAGTGGCTACGACAGATAACACAAATATTTTTTATAAAATCTTAAGAAATGCTACTGTCACTCAGGGGACATGGACAAATATGCCAGATGCTAATTCTTTTGTTCAATATTTAGAATCCCCTGCTACAGGTACTACTGCTTTGACAGATGGTGTTTTGCTAGATGCTGGCATGGTCATTGGTGGTACTGGAGATAAAATTAAATTAGATAAAGATACTGTCTACCAAATTGGGCGTTCAAGCCTTGGTACGGTCAGTGATATTTTTACGTTGGCTGTTGCGGCTACCGGCGCTAACAAATCAGCAGTTGTTGCAATGACTTGGATTGAACAACGTTAGTCGCTGATAAACTAGATAGATAAAGGTATTTGACTATGTATACCCCCGGTCCTCAAGTGCCCCAACAGTTCCAAACCCCACCCCAATCTGGGGTACAATCACCCCCAATGGGAGTAGTTCCTGAGCCGCAAGCAAAGCCTAAGGGCCCGGCTAAATCCAAGGCTAATGGCGATGTAGGTGCTTTCATTCAGCAGTGCATTAGTCTTTGTGCTTACCTAAAAGAATTGGAAACTCAATCACATTTGATCCATTTGAACTACGAAGGATCAAACTTC
>SPBV01000037.1 GCA_004525885.1 Nitrosomonadales bacterium | reverse complement strand
GAAATGATTTCAGGCAATCGTTTCAGACTATCACGTAACCCTGACAAGTCACGCGGGCGGGCTGATTGAAACGCAATACGGGCGGTTATACGTTCTATGTCAACAACGCTCTTTAAGTATCCTCTTACTACAAGATACGGGGCCGATCCCGGCCTCCCGATTAATGTAGACACATCATCAAGTCGATGCTGAATCGTAACTAGATCACGCAACGGATGATGTAACCAATGCCGCAACAGACGGCTGCCCATGTTGGTTGAACAGGTATCTAACAACGATAATAAAGTAGGTGATTTTTCTCCACGTATAGTTTCTGATATTTCAAGATTGCGGCGTGTAGTAGCATCCATACGTACATAAGTACCGTCTCGTTCTACTTGTAATGCCCTAACATGGACTATATTTGCACCCTGTGTAAGACGAACATAATCTAGTAATGCACCTGCTGCGCTCAATGATGGGCATAGTCCGTCGCAGCCAAAACCAGAAAGATCTCTAGTCTGAAATTGCTCAGCAAGCTTTCGAGTAGCCGTATCAGCATCAAACTGCCACGAGGGCAAACGTTTTAAGGCGCCTACTTCATTAGTCAAGAATGAGGCATCAAGTGATTCAGATAAAAGAATTTCTGCTGGTTTCAACCGTTCCAGCTCACTTGACAAATTATGCGGTAACGTCTCCATCACGCGAAAATTACCTGCAGCTAAATTTAACCATGCTAAGCCTAACGTACCATCGTGTAAGTCTAAAGCGAGCAAAATACAATCACGTTTTTCTTCCAGCAATGCTGTGTCAGTCAGTGTCCCCGGTGTAATAATACGTGTTACACCACGATCTACTAGTCCTTTAGTAATATTAGAGTCACCAATCTGCTCACAGATAGCCACTGATAAGCCTAGGCTGACAAGCCTCGCTAGATACTGCTCGACAGCATGATAAGGAACACCTGCCATCTTTACGGGGATTCCAGCTGAAATACCACGCCGAGTTAGAGTAATGTCTAGTAACTTCGCAGCTTTTTCTGCATCATCAAAGAATAATTCATAGAAATCACCCATTCTATAAAACATCAGCGTATCTGGGTACTGCGCCTTGAGACGCAGATATTGCTGGATCATTGGAGTGTGCTTATTAGACATGATAGACTGATTTAAGGTAATTTTTAAGAAATAGCACTGTGTCTAAATTACACCGTCTCGGTTTCACCATATTGCTTGCTTCAGGCCATCAGTTCCTTGGTTAAATGAGGAGCAATCACTTGTAAAAGTTGTCCGAATATTTTCGGATTCCCAGCAACAATATGCCCGCTCTCCATATAAGTATCATTGCCTTCTAAATCCCCCACAAGTCCACCTGCTTCTGTAATAAGCAAACAGCCTGCCGCAATATCCCACGGCGATAACTCCAATTCCCAAAACCCATCATAGCGCCCAGCTGCTACATAAGCCAAATCCAATGCGGCAGATCCGGGACGGCGAATACCGGCAACCTTTGGCATTATGTCCTTGAGCATAGCAAGGTAGGCATTCATATGCGAAAACTCACGAAACGGAAGACCAGTTCCTATCAAACATTCGGAAAATTGATTACGTTTACTTACACGTAACCTATGGTCATTAATGTAAGCACCACGTCCGCGACTAGCAGTAAATAACTCATTTGCAGAAGGATCGTAGACTACTGCATGCGTTAATACACCTCGGTGCTTTAGTGCAATAGAAACTGAATACTGGGGAAAACCATGGAGAAAATTAGTAGTGCCATCAAGCGGATCAATAATCCATTGGTATTCAGACTTGTCTGGATCTCCTTTGGCGCCACTTTCTTCTGCTAAAATGGAGTGTTTGGGGTATGCTTCTAAAAGAATACTGATAATGGCTTCTTCTGCTGTATTGTCTACTTCACTGACAAAATCACTATTTGCTTTGCGAGAAACGTGCAATAAATCAAGATTCTGTGAGGCACGGTTAATTATTCCGCCGGCACGACGTGCCGCCTTTACTGCTATATTAAGCATGGGATGCATATTAATCCTAAAACGAGTTTGAATAATTCATGAAGATGGCATTCTAATATGAATCCCCCGTGTCCGCTTGACAACGTCCGCGTGGTGTTGAGCTACCCCAGCCATCCAGGAAATATAGGCGCAGCAGCACGGGCTATGAAAACAATGGGCCTGAAGTCACGCTATCTAGTGAAGCCAAAATCGTTTCCAGATAAGGAGGCAGAGACGCGAGCTGCTGGTGCCTGGGATGTACTTAACAATACAAGAGTTTGCGAGAATCTTGACGATGCTTTAAGCGGAGTTACCCTCGCTGCCGCAGTCACAGCCCGTCGACGTGATCTTTCACATGATATATTTGATGCGCGCCAGGGTGCGAAAAAATTACTCGATCAAGCAAGGCAACTTCCAGTAGCATTGGTTTTTGGAACAGAAATGTCCGGCCTCACCTCGGAAGAAGTAAGTAAGTGTCAATTTATTGTGCATATTCCTGCCAATCCGGCCTACTCTTCCCTCAACCTTGCCAGTGCAGTGCAAGTGATGACTTACGAATTACGCATGGCACTTCCAAATGTTGGGGATCTCCCTCCATCATTAGGCACACTTGCTAGTTTAGATGAGATTGAGTTATTTTACTGCCATTTTGAGAAAACTATGATCAACTGTGGTTTTCTTGATCCGGAGAACCCAAAGCTTTTAATGCGGCGTATACGCCGTTTATACTCTCGTACAACCCTAGAAAAAGAAGAAGTAAGCATATTACGTGGAATTCTTAACTCCTTTGAAAAACACACATAAGAAAAACAAGACGCTATGGATCAACTATCAACCCTGTCGTGAGATATTAGTAAAGATGGCAGATAGACTACCACTAACAAAACTAATAGATATTTCTAAAACAGAAAATCTGATTAAATAAGTGTGACTACAAGTATTTTGTTATCCTCGATAGGAATTATTATAGACAACATAAATATTAATATATATGTTCCGGTTTTTATTAGGAGTAACTAATGAAACTAACAACTAAGAGTCGTTTTACGGTTACAGCTATGACGAATATCGCTTTGCACGGCAGCCAAAAACCTGTGCCCCTGGCACGTATTAGTGAACGCTAAAAGATTTTATTGTCTTATTTGGAACAATTATTTAATAAACTAAGGCATAATAAATTAGTGAGTAGCGTGCGTGGACCGGGTGGTGGCTACCAATTGGCAAAACCAATGAATCAGGTATCAGCAGTAGATATCATACTCGTGGTAGATGAACCAATTGATGCAACTCAATGCAGGGGAAAGGAAAACTGTCACGATGATAAACGGTGTATAACTCACGACCTGTGGACTAATCTTAATATTAGGGTTCATGATTATCTAACCCTAATTACACTATAGTAACTGGTTGCCAACCCAAAGATAAGAAATATTGCAGTACTGCAAGGCCAGATGGATTGGGACAAACCAGAGCACTTCTAACTTGAGGACTATGATTGGTTAGAAAAGGTATATGGAAAACATTTTATTTTTCTAATCAAGGTAGTGTCAAAAATACTTACGAGATATGGACAAAATGGAAGAAGTATATTTTGATTATAATGCCACCACGCCAGTAGATGATGCTGTATTGGATGCAATGATGCCATATTTTCAAAAGAAATTTGGCAATCCTTCCAGTGGTCATAACTTTGGTACAGCAAGTCGCCAAGCGATAAATCAAGCGCGAAAACAGGTAGCCACATCAGTTGGAGTACAGCCATCACAAGTGGTTTTTACAAGTGGTGGATCAGAAGCTAATAATCTGTTCATCCAAGGAGCAGCGGGATTTCTAAAAGCTTCACGAATTATTGTTAGCGCAATCGAACACCCTTGCGTGATTCGTCCTGCTAAAGAATTAACACGAAGTGTGAATGAAAAATGGAGTTTACGAAAACTTATGGTTGATGGTTCGGGACGCGTAATCCTAGATGATGTCGATAAAGCTATGTCGGAACACCCGCCTAGTTTAGTGTCAGTTATGCTAGCTAACAATGAAACTGGAGTGATTCAAGAAGTAGCGGCAATTGCAGAAAAAGCCAGGAAGCTGGGCGCTTGGGTACACACTGATGCGATTCAAGCTTTTGGGAAAATCCCGGTTAATTTCTCCTCTCTAAAAGTCCATGCTATGACATTATCCTCCCATAAGATATGTGGGCCTAAAGGTGCTGCAGCACTGATTATTGATAAAGAACTTATACTTAAACCTCTAATATTTGGCGGTGGTCATGAAAATGGGTTGCGTTCAGGTACCGAAAATGTACCTGCTATAGTTGGCTTCGGTAAGGCCTGTGAGCTATCTAGAATGCGAATGGAAGAAACCATCACACATGTTACAAAGATGCGCACTCTCCTAGAGAAAAGACTGCTTGAAATGGGTGCCGTAGTTTTTGGTTTACATGCGCCCCGTTTACCCAATACTTGTTATTTTGCGCTACCAAACATTGAGGGTGAAACCTTGGTAATTCGTCTTGAAAAAGCGGGCTATGCGGTTGCAAGCGGTGCTGCCTGCTCAAGTGCTACCCCTGGTAAAAGTCATGTACTAGATGCTATGGGAATTGAACCAATGCTGGCACGTTGTGCGGTGCGTATAAGTATGGGCAGCAGCAACACAGATGAACAAATTGATGCCTTTCTTAAAGCGCTAACTATCATAGTCCAAGAGTTGAAACGTATAAGTTCTGTAATGATTTAAAACCAGTATATTTTATTTACCAGACAATCAGATGGATTTAAAGCAAAAAATATGTAAATTTTAAGGTTGTTACAAACCTTAGTTCTAATCACTTCTCCTATAGCCAGATAATTGCAGGAATAATAGTCGCCACCAAAACATAAACTAACCACTGTAGGTTATTTCTGGCTAACACACCCACATAGTGCAGAATGATGATGATGACTGAGATGAGCGCGTACACAAAAAACCACATCTTTATTCTCCAATTTAAACTCAATTTATACTTTTCTAAATCGTAATCATACCCAGCAATCTTATAGAAATTCTATAATTAAATTAATAATAGCTGAGATTATGCCTATAAGGAAGGTACTAGTCTTACCAACATAATTGAAACCAATTTATACTACCTATTAGAGAGTTGGCGGGTATTATCCTCAGCAGCTAAAATCTACACTGCTCAGCTAACTCAGTTAGTATTATTAGTAAGAATTCCATTTAAATAAGCTAACATTCATCCGGATACTCTCATTACAATTATTTCCATGGGTTTATTTAAATGTCTAATATGTTTAGATAATTTTCTCATTTCCGAGTAGAATAATACAAAATAAAGAGTAAACTTTCTTCTATTTTTCCCTATAAGGATATATGCTAAAGGAGTGACAAATTGGCACGACCTAACTTTCAATATGAAAAACGCCAGAGGGATTTGGCAAAAAAGAAAAAACAAGAAGAAAAGAAGCAACGCAAGCTAGACAAAGCAAGCTCAGAATCCAGTGATAATGTTGAGCAATCACCTAGTGTGACAGATACAGATAATGTGGTGAAAAGTGAATAAACTAGTCCAATTTACAAAAAATCAAGCACAAATGCGTCTATGCTATAACCGAATTAAACCTTAAGGCACACACTGCCTAAAGTTAGGCTTCTTCTAAATGACATAGCCGAGCAATAATTCCTAGGCCATACAGAGGTAAGTTATGCCTGAACGGGTTATATCAATTGTTCCTCAAGATAATCTTGTTAGACTAACGCATATAATTTATGCGCTCCATGCTCTCAGTGTCATAATTGGATTCATTGGGTCAGCATTTATCATTACGACCTTCTTAACTGGTTGGCCCTCGATCATTGCTGTTATCGTCAACTACACAAAACGAGGCGCTGTGCGCGGCACACATCTTGATTCCCATTTCGGCTGGCAGATACGTACGTTCTGGTATGCGCTATTGTGGGTGACAATCGCTGCAATTTTATTTATAACAGTGATCGGTATCGTATTCGCCTACATCATTATAGTTGGTGCTGGTATCTGGGTATCCTACCGTATCATTCGTGGCTGGGTTGCACTTAATGAGGGTAGATCTATGCCAACAATCTAACAGGGAAAGTAATTTTTACAAAATCAATGGGAATGGATTCCCAAGAAACAAGTAACGAAAGTGTTGGTCTAGATTTAATTTTCCAACAAAAAAGAGCACACCAAGATTCACTAGGTGTGCTCTTTAGAATGATAACTATTTATAATAACGGTACAATTAATAGTGCAACGATGTTCATGATTTTAATAAGAGGATTAATAGCAGGACCAGCGGTGTCCTTATAGGGGTCGCCAACCGTGTCTCCGGTCACAGCTGCCTTATGTGCCTCAGAACCTTTGCCACCGAAATGACCATCTTCAATATATTTCTTGGCATTGTCCCAAGCGCCACCACCAGCAGTCATCGAAATGGCCACAAAAATTCCTGTAATAATGGCCCCAATCAACACACCACCCAGGGCTACCGGACCAAGCAGAAGGCCAACAATCAACGGTACTGCTATCGGTAATAGTGAAGGAACAACCATTTCCTTGATAGCTGCCCTGGTTAACATATCTACGGCCTTGGAGTAATCTGGTTTACCTGTACCTTCCATTATTCCTGGAATTTCCTTAAACTGACGACGTACTTCTATAACTACCGATCCGGCAGCCCGACCAACAGCTTCCATTGCCATTGCACCAAACAAATATGGCACCATACCTCCAATAAACAAGCCGATGATAACCATATGGTTGGATAGATCAAAGCTAATAGCTTTACCCCCGGCAGAAAGTGCATTGGTGTAATCAGCAAATAATACCAGCGCAGCTAAACCTGCTGAACCGATAGCGTAACCTTTCGTCACCGCTTTTGTGGTGTTGCCAACCGCGTCAAGTGGATCTGTGATATCACGAATCTCTTTTGGCAAACCAGCCATTTCAGCTATACCACCTGCGTTATCGGTAATCGGCCCATAAGCATCAAGCGCGACGATAATACCAGCCATGGATAGCATTGAAGTTGCAGCAATAGCTATGCCATATAAACCAGCCAATTCATATGCGCACCAGATAGAAAGACACACGGCCATTACTGGCATAGCAGTAGATTTCATTGAAACACCTAGGCCAGCTATAACGTTAGTCCCGTGACCTGTGCTAGATGCCTCAGCGATATGTTGAACTGGTTTAAATTCAGTTGATGTGTAATATTCGGTAATCCAAACCATTGCTGCGGTCAACGCTAGACCAACTAACCCGGCAAGATACAACTTGAACCATGAAATCAGTTCACCTCCAATAACTATGCCATCCCCCATCATCACAGCCGTAATAGGTAAATAGAGAATCGCTGCCAAACCGCCCGCAACTCCTAACCCGCGGTACAGCGCGTTCATAATCTTTCCACCTTTACGTACCTTAACAAAATAACAACCTATGATTGAAGCAATAATCGAGAACCCACCTAGAACCAGCGGATAGAGCACAGCATTTGAATCAGCGTTCTCAATTAGCAATCCACCCAATAGCATAGTAGCAATGATGGTTACAGCGTAGGTTTCAAACAAATCAGCAGCCATACCAGCACAATCACCCACGTTGTCACCCACATTATCGGCAATGACTGCAGGGTTTCTGGGGTCATCCTCAGGAATACCAGCCTCAACTTTACCCACTAAGTCAGCGCCTACATCGGCACCCTTAGTAAAAATACCACCACCAAGACGGGCAAAAATAGAAATCAACGAGCTACCAAAAGCCAGTCCTACCAAGGCGTGAACAGCATCTGATGAAGAGACACCCACAGCAGTAAGAAATGCAAAGTACCCAGCTACTCCCAGAAGACCAAGGCCGACAACCAGCATACCAGTAATCGCTCCTCCCCTGAAAGCCACATCTAGCGCTGGGCTAATACCTCCTTTAGCCGCTTCTGCAGTTCGTGAATTGGCCCTAACCGACACGTTCATTCCGATATAACCGGCAAGACCCGACAATAATGCGCCGATAGCAAAGCCAATAGCGGTCTGCCAACCTAGGGTGGCAAAAATGGCTACTAGCAAAATTACACCCACAATACCAATTGTTGTATATTGCCGATTCAGATAAGCAGAAGCGCCATCTTGAATTGCCGTGGCAATCTCACGCATGCGCTCATTTCCGCTTGGCAAGGCCAAAATCCATTTGATCGATAATGCTCCATATACGAGTGCCGCAACCGCGCAAGCAATTACGATGAATAAACCAGTACCCATTTGAATCTCCAATTAAAGTCAGACCGTCTGTAAATGTATGCGGAATATTGGCCTAGTAATCCCACATTAGGATATTTATCCATAACTCAAAAAAATAATCTCAAATCTACCTAATATGTTATATAACTCAAATCTTGAAATCACCTAATTTTCTCTTAACTCCGATATTTTTAAGTCGTACATACTTAGGCAAGCCATCCTTATAGGGTGGGTAATTCTCTCCCTTGATGAGAGGCACTAAGTACGTGCGGCATCTTTCCGTGATACCAAACCCATCTTTTGTAATGAAATTACTAGGCATCATTTTTTCTACGTTAGCAACCTTGGCAAGTTGAGCCATTCCAACCTTCCATTTGTATGGCCTGTCAGACAGGCGGTGTATCGTAGGCATCACCGCATTATGTCCCTTGATGGCGAATTCTACAGCAGCCTTACCCATTGCATATGCCTGTTCCACATCAGTTCTGGATGCAATATGACGAGCAGAACGCTGCAAATAATCTGCCACACCCCAATGATATTTTAGCCCCAAACCATCTTTTATAATATTTGCAACTACCGGTGCAACACCTCCCAATTGTGCATGACCAAAAGCATCACGTAATCCTTGGTCGGAGAGAAAGTTGCCATCCGCACCCTTGACTCCCTCGGAAACTACTACTGAGCAATAGCCAAATTTCTTAACACAACTTTTTACCTTAGCAAGAAACCTCGTCTTGTCAAAAGTAATTTCTGGAAACAAAATAACAATAGGGATTTCACAATCCTTGCTAGATGCTAGTCCGCCTGCCGCTGCGATCCATCCGGCATGCCGTCCCATTACTTCCAGGACAAATACCTTTGTTGATGTTTTTGACATACTAGCCAGGTCAAAACTTGCCTCGCGCGTAGACACGGCTATGTACTTCGCTACTGAACCAAAACCAGGGCAACAATCAGTAATCGGCAAATCATTATCCACTGTCTTTGGGACATGGATTGCTTGCACCGGATAGCCCAACGTATTGGCTATCTGTGACACCTTAAGACAAGTATCAGCGGAGTCGCCACCACCATTATAAAAGAAATAGCCAATATTATGAGCCTTGAACACTTCAATCAGGCGTTCATATTCTCGTCGATTTTGTTCAAAACTTTTCAGTTTATATCGGCAGGAACCGAATGCGCCAGATGGTGTATAGCATAATGCACTGATAGCTGCTTGAGTGTCTTTACCAGTATCGATTAAATCTTCGGTTAGAGCACCAATGATACCATTTCTACCAGCATAAACCTTTCCAATTTTTCCCCTGTTTTTCCGCGCAGTTTCGATAACACCAGCAGCGGATGCATTGATAACAGCAGTTACCCCACCAGATTGAGCATAAAACGCATTTTTTACTGCCATGTTTCTCCCCTAATTGTAAAAACCTATACGGACTTACCAGTTCATCTGGTAGCGCTTATATTCACTTAGCTTGAGTTTAGGCTCTGCTTTAAATGCAGTAAAAATGATAATTGGTGTCTTCTTCGCCTATTATGTAATTATTTGCACTTCATACTGAAAACCAGGTACAAACACTTTATCTTGAATCCTAAGTTACTTACTACCTAAGTACTGCAAAAATACTATCACGGATATTTTCAACCGATCCAATCCCCTCTATTTTTACATACTTAGGAGAGCCTTGTTCACCGTTAATTGACCATCTGGAGTAATACTCCACTAATGGTTTAGTCTGTTCATGATAAACCTCAAGCCGCTTCTTTACAGTTTCTTCCTTATCGTCATCTCGCTGTATCAATGGCTCTCCAGTAACGTCATCCTTCCCTTCAGATTTAGGCATGTTGAATATAACATGATAAGTGCGGCCAGATGCTGGATGTACTCTAAGACCCGTCATACGCTTAACGATTTCTGTATCAGCTACATTGATTTCGATCACATAGTCAACCTGCACACCAGCAATTTTCATCGCATCTGCCTGCGGGATGGTACGAGGAAAACCATCAAATAAAAAACCATTTGTACAATCAGGCTGTGAAATTCGATCTTTCACCAGATTAATAATAATGTCATCAGGAACCAACTCTCCCCTATCCATAATTTTCTTGGCAGCAATGCCCAGCTCAGTACCTTTATTAACTGCGGTACGCAGCATATCGCCAGTTGAAATCTGCGGAATTCCAAAATACTCTTTAATGTAATTAGCTTGTGTGCCTTTTCCTGCACCAGGTCCGCCCAATAAAATGATTCGTATGATTATTCTCCATTCCTAAATAAAATTCCCCGCTGAAACAGCGGGAGAAACAAATGTCACTTATTTCAGCAATCCCTATGAATTATAACGTGAACCAGTCAAATTCTCGAATTTTTTAATACTTAAAATTTCCATTATATTCTTATTCTGCTCGTTAACTATAAAACGCGCGCTCTCGTACAAACATGTTGTATTAAAGACTCACGCTTGATGAAAGATTTATTGATAAATAGCATCATGAGAATGATTTACTTTGGTTGGGATGCTACTTTACGTTAAATAAAATAGGCTAAAGGATCACCATAAGACCATACTTCATTTCCCAAAGAACCCCTAATTCCAAAGATAATATTCATTTGTGCCGCATCATATTATTGGTTTAATAATGGGATAGAATTATTCTCGGACTACTCTACGAAGAAAAATTTATCTGATTATGCAATATATGTTTTTGCTGGGCTCGTTATCCACAATTACTGTGGATAAGTTTGTGGATTATTTT
>SPBV01000297.1 GCA_004525885.1 Nitrosomonadales bacterium | reverse complement strand
TCGCGCACTAGAACATGGTCTCCCGCCTACTGCGGGTGAAGGTATCGGCATAGATCGGTTAGTTATGTTGCTTACCGATAGCCCCAGTATTCGTGACGTAATTCTATTCCCCCATTTGCGGCCGGAAGATTAGCTTGTTACGTTAAAGTAGTTCTATATTTAACTAAGTGCATTGTTCCTGAATCCATTTCCTCAATACAACTTCTAGGTGTATTGACATATACCCCACCGGGTATACGATAATTCCATTAATCGTCAGGAATCATCTTGAACTCTCCTAATCTCAAACGAATCGAAATACCAATCGAAGGTATGACCTGCGCGGCCTGTGCAACACGCATAGAAAAAAATCTAAATAAACTGCCGGGTGTACATGCAATAGTCAATCTCGCCAACGAGAAAGCACGAATTGAATTCGATGATACCCAGACCATGCCTGACAAGCTGGTTCGCTCTATTGAGAGAGCAGGATTTCATGTTGTTCCCCAGTCGGTACAGCTGCAAATCAATGGGATGACCTGTACAACATGCAGCGGTCGTATTAAAAAAGCATTGAACAAATTTCCAGGGGTCACCGCCACCGTTAATTTAGCCACAGAGAAAGCCCACGCCAGCTTCAAACCTGGTTCTACAACAGTGAGTGACCTAATTGCTGCCATTGTCAAAGAAGGATACAGCGCAACTGAAATCAATGGAGCCAACCGCACCGAAGAAAAAGAACGGCGACTAGCCACTTACCATGCGGAACTTCGTATGTTTTTGGTTTCAGCTGCCCTCACACTGCCATTGATGCTGCATATGGGTGCTATTTTTTCAGGCACTACTACCGAGCTGCTACCGCGCTGGCTGCAGTGGCTTCTGGCAACTCCTATACAATTTTGGATTGGTATGCGTTTCTATACAGGTGCATGGCATGCGCTTCGCGGCGGCATCGCAAACATGGACGTTTTAGTTGCGCTTGGAACCAGTATGGCATATTTATTTAGTGCGATTGTCACGTTGCTAGTGCTGAATCAACATGTTTATTTTGAGTCAAGTGCAACAATCATCACTCTAGTTTTGCTAGGTAAATTAATGGAAGCTCGTGCCAAAAGCAAAACTTCAGCGGCCATTGAAGAGCTTATCGGACTACAACCCAAAACAGCACGAGTCGAGCGTGACGGTGAGATTGTTGAGGTAGATGCAAACACCCTTAAGATAAATGATTTTTTTATCGTACGTCCGGGCGAAAATTTACCAGTAGATGGTACTGTCGTTGAGGGTTCATCTAGTGTAAATGAATCAATGCTGACCGGTGAAAGCTTACCAGTTTCTAAAAGAATTGGAGCAAAAGTCTACGCTGCAACTATGAACCAACAAGGGTTACTTAAATGCCGTGCTACCAGCGTTGGTTCCCATACTCAACTTGCGGCAATCATCCGGTTAGTGGAAGAAGCTCAAGGCTCCAAAGCGCCAATCCAGAAAATGGCCGACACAATTTCCGGTATATTTGTTCCTGTAGTTATGACTATTAGCGCTCTGACCCTGTTATTAACTTGGTGGCTTGTAGATGATTTCGTTTTGGCGCTTATCAACGCCGTAACAGTGCTGGTAATTGCTTGCCCCTGCGCATTGGGTCTAGCCACACCAACAGCAATCATGGTCGGGGTAGGGCGAGGTGCGCAAGTCGGTATACTAGTTAAAAATGCTGCAGCACTGGAACAAGCGGAAAAAATCCATACACTTATATTTGACAAGACTGGCACCCTAACAGAAGGAAGACCTATGGTGACCAATATTATTCCTATAGGATTTATTACTAAGCATGATTTAATACAGGTTTCTGCTACGCTGGAACAAGGATCGGAGCATCCTCTTGCAAAAGCAGTATTAGAACGTGCCGAGAGCATGAATATTAAACCACAAACAGTCCATGACTTTACTGCAGTTACCGGCAGTGGAATTACTGCTCGCATCAATAACACTGAATACATGCTCGGTGCTGCAAAATTTTTGCTTAATCATGGCGCAGTAGTTGATAACGATCGTATAGCCACTCTTCAAGCTGAGGGTAAAACCGTCATTGGTGTCGCTAGAAAATTCGGCGGCACTCTTGAGATCCTTGGATACCTAGCAGTCGCCGACCAGTTACGGAGCACTTCCGAACAGGCTGTGAAGCGACTGCAATCCATAGGAATCGAAGTGATAATGCTTACAGGTGACAACCCTGCTACTGCCGCTGCTATTGCTAAAAAGTTAGGAATCACCAGTTACCGTGCTGAAGTACTGCCGCAAGATAAAGCCGCAGAGGTGGAAAGAATAAAATCAACCGGCAGGTTTACCGCGATGGTGGGAGATGGCATAAATGATGCTCCAGCGCTGGCAGCTGCCAACGTGAGTTTCGCCATAGG
>SPBV01000052.1 GCA_004525885.1 Nitrosomonadales bacterium | reverse complement strand
GGTAGTACCGGAATCCCCCCGTTCTAAACGAGTACGAAATTTATCGTGCTCTATTGTTGAGAGTGCTCTAAGAGCCATATTCTGTGGAGTATCAGCACGATTTTCTGCCAATTCGGTTTCTATCACCCCAGCCTCAGGCATTTCTACTTTGATACTAAAGCCCATTACTTGCCAAACATCTTTGACGACAGGCCAAACCATTTCAGGCTCACTCTTCACCACTAGCCACCGCTGAGTACCAGAACGTTCAGTTCTTATCATGGATTCATCAGGGGTTTCTGGTAAAAGGGGGGCGTCACTTTTCCCTTCTTTTCCACTTTCTCGTTCTCTGCTATAAGCAGAATAAGTCTTACTTTCAGATGGCTTGTTATCGGGCACAATATAGCGATCATCTGTTGTAGGTCCGCTTAAATCTGGTGGCAAATCAAGTGGAGGCAATTTGTCAACTGATGTGCTGTAATCCATCTCTTTTTCTTCAGCATCAGACTGTGAGTTCATTATGCTGCAGCCTGACATTGCTAGTGTCATACATAACAGTGCAAATTTCCACCATCTAATTTTTATTATCAAAGTTTCCTGAATCAAAATCGGCCTAAAATATTTACAGAATCACTTCTGCTTGATGCATTGCATCTCTAACAGTCTTATGATATTTAACTGATAGCTCTGTCAATGGCAAACGCAAACCAGTCCCCAACAACCCCATTTGAGCCACTGCCCATTTTACAGGGATTGGATTGGCCTCAACGAATAAGTCCAAGTGTAATCTCAATAATTTAGCATTGATGGCACGAGCTGTGATTAGATCCCCAACAAATGCTGCAACACACATTTGGTGCACTAATTTAGGCGCAACATTTGCTGTAACCGAAATTGTGCCGTGCCCACCTTGCAATAATAATGCTAGGCTACTTGCATCATCACCACTATAGACCGCAAAGTCTTGTGGGGCACGACATAATAAGTCAAAGCCACGTCCCATATCACCGGTTGCGTCTTTAATCCCGATAATATTTGGAATCCGAGAAAGACGTAATACCGTGTCATTGCCAATATCTGCAACAGTCCTACTTGGAACATTATATAAAATCTGTGGAATATCTACTGCTTCAGCCACTCTTTTATAATGCTGATATAAACCTTCCTGAGTAGGTTTATTGTAATAGGGAACTACCGAAAGACTTGCATCTGCACCAGCATCCTTCGCATACACGGAAAGATCAATAGCCTCTGCTGTAGAATTCGCACCAGTTCCAGCAATTATCGGCGTGCGTCCTGCAGCATGCTTTACTGCAGTACTAATCAATAAATAATGCTCCTTAAAATCTACCGTAGGAGACTCACCGGTAGTACCTACTACCACTATACCGTCAGTTCCCTGCTCTACATGAAAATCAATTAGAGCACGAAAACTCTCCAAGTCCAACCTGCCATCTTCATGCATAGGTGTGACGATAGCAACCAAACTACCTTTAAACATGGCAATTCACCCAGTAAAAAGAAACATTTTACCTGAATCTTGAAAATTCCATACATTTTCACTTTACCAGGCCAAAATTTATTTCTCTGCAAATATCACGATTATTTATAATGCTTATACCGCGCGCACTTGCAAATCATGTCTTCGTAAAAACCATCGTACCTTTTTTACAGTCTACATTTATCGTATCCTTTGCCGAGAATCTGCCCTCTAGGATTTCTTTAGCAAGTGGATTTTCAATTTGCGACTGGATTGCGCGTTTTAGCGGGCGTGCTCCGAAAATAGGGTCAAAACCAGCTTGAGCAAGCTCTGCTAAAGCAACCTCAGAAACCTTAATCTTCATTTCCATTTCGGCTAGTCGAGCTTCTAGTATATGTAATTGTATCCGTGCTATAGAATGGATATGCTTCTCATCAAGTGCGTGGAATACCACCACCTCATCAATACGATTGATGAATTCCGGTCGAAAATAGGTTTTTACCTCTCCCATCACTGCTAGCTTTATTACCTGGTAATCATCACCTGCCATTTGCTGAATCATTTGTGAACCCAGGTTGGAGGTCATGACGATAACCGTGTTCTTGAAATTCACGGTACGCCCTTGGCCATCTGTCATGCGTCCATCATCAAGAACTTGCAACAGTACGTTGAATACGTCGGGGTGAGCTTTTTCTACCTCATCTAACAAAATCACAGAATAAGGCTTTCTACGCACTGCTTCAGTAAGATGCCCGCCTTCTTCATAACCAACATAACCGGGCGGCGCG
The DNA here is from genome assembly GCA_004525885.1 of Nitrosomonadales bacterium. Classification (GTDB taxonomy): domain Bacteria; phylum Pseudomonadota; class Gammaproteobacteria; order Burkholderiales; family Nitrosomonadaceae; genus BJGV01. Next base: position 8,046 of record SPBV01000052.1, on the reverse strand, counting down.
CCAATTAGCCGAGATACGGAATGTTTCTCCATGAATTCTGACATATCTATACGAATAAGATGATCCTCCGAATCGAATAGAAAACCTGCTAGGGCCTTACACAACTCGGTCTTACCTACACCAGTTGGCCCCAGAAAAAGGAAGGAACCATAAGGCCGATTAGGGTCGGAAAGGCCCGATCGCGATCGACGAATTGCATCAGATACAAGACGAATCGCTTCATTTTGCCCTACCACACGCTTGTGTAATTTCTGCTCCATATGCAGAAGTTTCTCCCGCTCACCCTGCATCATTTTGGATACAGGAATACCCGTAGCACGGGAAACCACTTCGGCAATTTCCTCAGCGCCTACTTGAGTACGTAACAGCCTTGGCTTACCCACCTGATCACTCTGCTCTGCCAGCTTAGTTTGATGGAGATGTTGCGATTGCAACTCTGCTTCTAATTGTGGAATACGGCCGTATTGTAATTCAGAAACTTTTTGCCAATCACCCTTTCGAGTGGCAGCTTCTATTTCTAATTTGACTCGTTCCATTTCTTCCTTGACGTGCTGGGATCCTTGTACTTGGGACTTTTCAGCTTTCCATATCTCTTCAAGATCAGCATATTCACGCTCTTGTTTGCTTATCTCTTCCTCAAGCAGAACCTGTCTTTTTTTTGAAGCCTCATCTTTTTCCTTTTTTATTGCCTCTCTCTCAATCTTGAGCTGAATAAGTCGACGATCAAGCTTGTCCATTGCTTCCGGCTTTGAATCAATCTCCATACGTATCCGTGCAGCTGCTTCATCGATGAGGTCAATGGCTTTATCGGGTAAAAAACGATCCGTAATGTAACGGTGAGATAATTCAGCAGCAGCAACAATGGCTGGATCAGTAATATCAACACCATGGTGTACTTCATATTTTTCCTGCAACCCCCTAAGGATAGCAATAGTGGCTTCCACTGTTGGCTCATCCACAATTACCATCTGAAAACGTCGTGCTAGTGCGGCGTCTTTTTCAACATATTTTCGATACTCATCTAATGTAGTAGCTCCCACACAATGCAATTCACCACGGGCAAGAGCAGGCTTTAACATATTACCTGCGTCAATAGCTCCCTCCGCTTTCCCGGCGCCTACCATTGTGTGAAGTTCGTCTATGAATATAATGGTATTACCCTCGTCTTGTGCGAGTTCATTTAAAACAGATTTAAGACGCTCCTCGAATTCCCCACGATACTTGGCTCCAGCTAATAACGCAGCCATATCAAGTGACAATACACGCTTGTTTTTAAGTGTCTCTGGTACCTCATCATTAATAATACGCTGAGCTAACCCTTCCACGATGGCAGTCTTGCCAACACCTGGCTCACCGATCAGGACCGGGTTGTTCTTAGTTCGCCGTTGCAATACCTGAATAGTTCTACGGATTTCATCATCACGCCCGATAACTGGATCTAGTTTACCCATGCTTGCACGTTCTGTGAGGTCAAGTGTATATTTTTTAAGGGCTTCACGACCACTTTCAGCTTCAGCGTTATTTACGCTTTCCCCGCCACGTACCTCTTTAATGGCCTGCTCTAGGGAAAGGTGACTCGCGCCATGTTGTTTCAACAGCATGGCAGTTTCGCCTTTATCATTGAGTACTGTCATCAGAAAAATCTCAGATGCAATAAATTGATCTCCCCGTTTTTGAGATTCCTTGTCAGTTAGATTAAGTAGTTTACCAAGATCACGTGAGACACTAATTTCCCCAGTAGCATCATCTACTTTAGGTAAGCGCTCTATAGCTTTCTTCAATGCGTCACGCAAAGGTACGACATTAGCACCGGATCTCTGTAGCAATGATGTTGTGCCGCCATCCTCCTGCTGCAACAAGGCAAGTAGCAAATGCTGAGATTCAATGTAAGGGTTATCATGGCTTGCTGCCATAGACTGTGCATTAGCTAATGCCTGCTGAAACTTAGTGGTTAATTTATCAAACCGCATGGAATTCTCCAGTTAAATTTATATGGACTCTATATAAGCTATATATATGTGGGAACAGATACAAATTTCAAGGTAACAACAGGATGATCTTGTACATATACTGTCATTAATTAATTCAGTTAAAATGGCTAATTCATTTTCACATAAAGTGTGGAGTTTTTACAATTGCCATGGATTTAGCATCTGAAATTAAAAATAACGTTACCCAGTCATTAACTGAGGACATTGGCACAGGAGACCTCACTGCACTTTTGATTGCTTGCGAAGTAAATGCTACTGCAAACCTTATTTGCCGGGAAGAAGCTGTCTTGTGTGGCACTCAATGGTTTGAAGCATGTTTTCAGCAACTCTCACCATATACTGAAATATGCTGGTTTGTTAAAGAAGGTGGGCTAATTTCTACAGGACAAGAACTGTGTGAAATTAGAGGAAATGCACGTGTGCTACTTACGGCTGAACGCCCAGCGTTAAACTTTTTACAAACACTGTCTGCTATCGCCACACAAACTCGGCACTACGTTAATGCAGTGTTGGGAACTGAAGCAGTAATAGTAGATACTCGTAAGACACTACCAGGATTACGACTTGCACAAAAATATGCAGTTAAATGTGGTGGTGGTGTGAATCATCGGTTAGGTTTATATGATGGGATCCTTATAAAGGAAAACCATATCATGGCTGCTGGAGGTATTGAGCAGGCCTTACACGCAGCAAAAGAAATTGCCCCAAAGAATGCAATAATTCAGATTGAGGTAGAAACACGAGATGAATTACTTAATGCGCTAAATGTGGGAGCAAAAATGATCCTGTTAGATAACTTTAGTCTTGATGAATTGCGATTCGCAGTTGCCTTAACTGCAAAGTTAACAAATAAGCAGACGATACTTGAAGCCTCAGGAGGTATCACGTTAGAAAATGTTCGCGAAATAGCAGAAACTGGCGTAGACCGAATCTCTATCGGCAGTATAACCAAGAATATAAAAGCTGTAGATTTCTCGATAAACTTCTCTACCTAATATACTAAGCTCTTAAATGTGCTCAGAAATAAAGGTTTTAATTGCTGTAGTATCTGCATTCATTACAACATAGCGTTGCGGCAAGCTCTCCAAGTTATCATAACCAGCTGGGCGACTTGGCTCAGATCCAACAGCCTCAACAATACTCTCAGAAAATTTTGCTGGTAATGCAGTCTCTAGACAAATCAAAGGAACATCTTTCTCGCGGTGCTCAAGCCCAACTTTTAAACCATCAGCAGTATGTGTATCTACCAGTACACCATATTTTTTATGCATTTTACGTATGGTTTCCATACGTGCCACATGGTTACTAGTCCCTGATATAACATGTGATCTTCTTATTTTCTGCCATAATGGCGTACTCGAAATATCAAAAGCCCTGCCATTATCTACTTCTTGCCACAACTCTCTAACCTTTTCAGCATTTCTCCCCGCTAGATCAAAAATAAAACGCTCAAAATTAGACGCTTTAGAAATGTCCATTGAGGGGCTACTTGTGTGTTGTGTCTCTTCAGCAGTGCGAGGACGGTAACATCCGGTTGAGAAAAATTCATTCAACACATCATTTTCATTGGTCGCAAGTATTAATTTCTTGATCGGTAGGCCCATCATAAATGCTACATGACCAGCACAAACATTACCAAAGTTACCCGAAGGCACAGAAAACGATACCTGCTGGTTATTTGAATGAGTGGCAGCAAAATAACCCTTAAAGTAATAAACAATCTGTGCTGCAATACGTGCCCAGTTGATCGAATTAACCGTTCCAATATGATACTTTTTCTTAAATTGGGAATCATTACTAACAGTTTTAACTATATCCTGGCAATCATCAAATACACCTCGAATAGCAATATTGAAAATGTTTGGATCCTGCAAAGAAAACATTTGTGCAGTCTGGAAACGGGTCATTTTTCCCTTAGGTGAAAGCATAAATACACGAATCCCACTCTTTCCTCGCATGGCATATTCTGCACTAGGGCCAGTATCACCAGAGGTTGCGCCTAAAATATTTAATTCCTCTCCAGTTTTTGCCAAAACGTACTCGAACAGATTGCCGAGAAATTGCATAGCAATATCCTTAAAAGCTAGTGTTGGTCCATTTGATAAGCCAAGTATATGGAGTCCTGGCTCTAAGGTCTTTAATGGAGTGATCTCCTCACTATGGAATATTTCAGGGGTATATGTCCGATCAATAATGCCACGTAAATCAGCTACGGGGCTGTCATCAGCAAATTTAGAAAGGACTTTAAATGCAAGGTCAGCATAATTAAGTTTACGCCATGTTTCTAGTTCAGAATTACTTATCTTTGGATAAGTTTCAGGCATTGCAAGCCCACCATCAGAAGCTAATCCACTTAGCATTATTTCAGAAAAAGATTTTGGCAGCATATTGCCACGAGTCGATATATAACGCATATTTTTATCGCAGGGAATATTAAAAACTTAGACTGAACATCAGAAATCGAATAGTTACTAATCGGATATATGTATTATGTCGCAAAACAAAAAATATCCTTATATCCGTATATCTCAATTATTTTTTACTTAATGATTACTGCTTAACTCTTCTAAACGGATACGTGTCACTCTACCTATCACAGCAGGAAGATCTTCTATCTTGATAATAGCCGAGTTAATATTCTTCTCCACTGTAAGATGCGTAAGTATAATTATATCTACCTGATCTTCACCCTGGTTAGGTTCCTTCTGAACCATAGCACCTATTGAAATATCAAGATCAGCAAGTATGCGCGAGATATCTGCGAGCACACCTGGTTTATCCATGACACGCAATCGTAGATAATACGATGTTTCTACCTCTTCCATTGGCAAAATTGGTATGTCCGATAACAGATCAGGCTGAAAGGCAAGATGAGGAACTCTGTTTTTTGGATCTGCTGTATGCATACGGGTCACGTCAACTAGATCTGCAACTACTGAACTTGCGGTTGGCTCCGCACCAGCTCCAGCACCATAATATAGAGTAGGTCCAACTGCATCTCCTTTCACGACGATAGCATTCATCACGCCCTCTACATTAGCGATTAATCTCTGTGAAGGAATAAGTGTAGGATGAACACGTAGCTCAATACCCTTGGGGGTCCGTTTAGTAATGCCTAATAACTTAATACGGTATCCTAATTCCTCCGCATAACGGATATCCTCACCGGTTAACTTAGCAATACCTTCGGTATAGACCTTGTCAAATTGCATTGGAATTCCAAAAGCAATAGCTGCCATAATAGTAATCTTGTGCGCTGCATCGATTCCCCCGATATCAAAGGCAGGATCAGCCTCAGCATAGCCTAGCTTCTGTGCTTGCTTTAGTACGGCATCGAAGCCCAATCCCTTGTTACGCATCTCCGATAAAATAAAGTTACTAGTGCCATTAATAATTCCAGCAATCCACTCAATGCGATTTGCAGTTAACCCTTCACGTAATGCTTTGATAATAGGAATCCCACCAGCTACCGCCGCTTCAAAAGCCACCATCACCCCTTTTCTTTGTGCTGCAGCAAAAATTTCGGTGCCATGTAAAGCAAGCAAAGCCTTGTTGGCGGTAACTACATGTTTGCCATTTTCAATAGCTTTGAGGGTTAATTCCTTTGCGGTGGTATAACCACCAATTAGTTCAACTACAATGCTAACATCGGGATGAGTAACCACATCATTTGCATCTGATGTAATCAATGTGTCCTCACCGGCAATCTTGCGTGCTTTCTCAATATCGCGATCTGCGATAATATTGATAACGATACCTCGTCCTGCTCGTCGAGCTATTTCTTCTTGATTACGCTTAAGCACTGCAAAAGTACCGCCTCCAACGGTTCCTATACCTAACAAGCCTACATTTATTGGTTTCATAATTTTAATTTAAGGAATAACAACACTCCCTTTCTTTACAATTTCAAGATTGATTTCAATACATATCCGCCGTATGAGCGTTGACTATATACCATACCTAATTTTCTACATACATTATGTTCCATGACGCTTTCGATACCGCTCAAGATAACACGCAATACGACTGATTGCTTCAGTTATATCATCACTGTTAGGAAGAAATACTACGCGAAAATGATCTGGGTACGGCCAGTTAAAACCGCTCCCTTGTACCAATAGAACTTTCTCCTCTATCAGCAAGTCTAAAATAAACTGTTGGTCATCTTTGATTGGATATATCTTAGGATCCAAACGGGGAAATAAATACATTGCAGCAAGTGGTTTAAAACAGCTAACACCAGGGATTGCTGTAAGGAGGTTCCATGCAAGATCACGCTGGCGCATAAGCCGCCCAGCTGGCATAACCAAATCATTAATGCTCTGATACCCACCAAGTGCAGTTTGAATACCATATTGCGCAGGAACATTGGCACATAAACGCATAGAAGCAAGCATGGTGAGCCCCGCAATATAGTCTTTGGCGTGATGTTTTTTCCCGGAAACTATGACCCATCCTGTACGGAATCCAGCAACGCGATAGTTCTTTGATAAACCGCTGAACGTCACAAAAAGGACATCATCTGCCAAAGAAGCAATTGAAGTATGTTTAGCATCATCATACAAAACCTTATCGTATATCTCATCAGAGTAAATTATGAGATGATTCTTCCTGGCAACATCGATAATTTCGTACAATAGATCATCAGGGTAAATCGTTCCAGTTGGATTATTTGGGTTAATAATAACTATGGCTCGAGTCTTAGGTGTAATTTTTGAACGAATATCATCTATGCTAGGAAACCAACTAGATTGTTCGTCACATATATAATGCCGCGCCACACCTCCTGCCAGCACAACTGCTGCAGTCCATAAAGGATAATCAGGCGCAGGAATCAGAACCTCATCCCCATCGTTTAGAAGTGCCTGCATAGCCATAACGATTAGTTCAGATACACCATTACCAATAAAAATATCATCCATTTGTACATCTTTTATAAGCTTCTCTTGAGCATAGTGCATGATAGCTTTACGAGCAGAAAACAAACCCTTTGAATCACAATATCCAGATGCATAAGATAAATTGTGAATTACATCTTGCAATATTTCTTCAGGTGCATCAAAACCAAATGACCCGGGGTTCCCGATATTAAGTTTAATTATATGCTGTCCCTCTTCCTCCATATGCTTAGCTCGATCAAGCACCGGTCCACGGATGTCATAGCAAACATTAGCTAGCTTGCTAGATTTTAGTATTGGTTGCATAGGTGAATGAAAGAACCCTAATAAGTAAGAAATTACAGTAAGAATAGAACTTATATGATGATTTACGGATTACGTTGATGCTCTACAAACCTTAAAAAAATTATATTACTTTTATCATTTTTTCTACTTTATAACTACGCGAAAAAGATGTAATGTTACCTGACCAGCTCACCTGCTGCAAACGGAGGCTCATATTGAAACTACATCTTTCCAAATCTTCTAAACAAAATATTTTTACCGAGTATGGCCTAGGATATGTCGTAGTTAACCAAAAGCGATATGAACGCAGTTTAATCGTATTACCAGATCATATTATTGAAAATTGGCAGATACAAACATTTGAACAACTTTCAGCTGAACATTTTGAACTCCTGCTTCCACTCCAACCTGAAATCATGTTATTGGGAACTGGAACCACACTACGTTTTCCTTGTCCATCAATAACAAAAAAGTTAATTGCATTAAAAACTGGCGTTGAAGTGATGGACACCAATGCAGCCTGTCGTACCTATAATATCCTTATGGCAGAGGGACGAAACGTTGCGGCGGCACTACTTATTTAAGATTTCTTAATATTTTCCTTCCCGAACCTCTAAGCAACCTAAGCTCCGCTATACAAAGTTGTGTTCAGCTATATTTATTTCCTAGACCCCTATTAATTCTATACCAGGAGCAGAAAAACCGCTCTCGCATACGTCATTTGCCTGCTCATTATAATCAGAATTTCCGCGTATTCAATTTATCAGTGATTTACTTTTTTTAACTATTCTTAGCGTATACGTTTTTAATCGATCTGATCGAATACAACAAATAATGAAGACGATGGATTCAATCTCGCTTGATAAACTCGC
>SPBV01000332.1 GCA_004525885.1 Nitrosomonadales bacterium | reverse complement strand
CTGGTACTTTATGGAACACCAATCTACGTGCTGCACCAGATCGTACATAACCAGCAGGTAATCCAAGATTTGGAGGCACGCGGGGTTATTTTCACCGAAGACATGAAGGACATCCCACCTGGGACGGTGACCGTTCTCAGTGCTCATGGCGTATCCGACGCCGTTATGGAGGCTGCCCACACCCAAAATCTAGAAATTATCGATGCAACTTGCCCGCTTGTTACCAAGGTACATTTACAAGCCCAACGTTATAGTAAAAATGGATACGAAGTGGTGATTATAGGCCATCGAGGTCATGTTGAAGTGGAGGGTACTTATGGACGAGTACACGGAAAAGTACATGTGGTTGGCTCTATAGAAGACGTCCAAGCTCTTGTGGTTTCTGATCCAAAACGAGTGGCCTATGTCACCCAAACCACTCTCAGCCTAGACGATACACGCTTCATAGTGCAGGCTCTGAAGAATCGTTTTCCGAGCGCACATGGTCCTGAATTATCGGATATTTGCTATGCAACACAAAATCGTCAGAATGCTGTGCGAAGCCTTGCCGCAAAGGTTGATGTAATTCTAGTAGTGGGTGCACGAAATAGCTCTAACTCTGCGCGTTTACAAGAAGTAGGCGAAATGAATGGTGTAAATGCCTATTTAATTCAGGATGCTAATGAGATTTCGCCGGATTGGTTTATTAATAGCTCCAAAATCGGCGTAACAGCTGGAGCCTCTACTCCTGAGATATTGGTGCAAGGTGTTCTCGATCGTTTGCAAAATCTTGGGGTAAGTAGCATCCAAGAGATGGAGGGAGTATTGGAAGACATCACGTTCAAATTACCAGCAGCACTATTACAGCACCAAAAACCGTTGTAATTGTGTGACAAAACAGAATATAGGGGTAGCTATTTTTGCTACGTATGATTATCATCCTGCCTATTAAAATATTTTTGGAGAGACTTACTCATGGGAGTTCCGTTACGTCAACAAATAGCTGTAGCTAGCTATTTGTTAAAACAAAAGTTGAAAGGGGTAAAAAAATACCCGATGGTTCTAATGTTGGAGCCACTTTTTCGATGTAATTTAGCCTGTGGAGGCTGTGGAAAAATAGATTATTCTGATGAAATTCTAGACAAACGTCTTTCATTTGAAGAATGTATGCAGGCTGTCGACGAGTGTGGCGCACCAATGGTATCAATTCCAGGTGGAGAACCGCTAATCCATAAAGAAATGCCACAAATAGTTGCAGGTATTGTTGCGCGCAAAAAGTACGTCTATCTGTGTACAAACGCGCTTTTGTTGAAAAAGAAAATTGACGACTATAAACCATCTCCGTATTTAACTATGTCTGTCCATCTGGATGGTATGAAAGAAAGACATGACACTTCTGTCTGTCAAGACGGTGTTTTTGATCGGGCTGTTGAAGCTATAAAAATAGCGGTAAACAAAGGCTTTAGGGTCACGGTGAACTGCACTCTCTTTCAAGGTGAAACCCCAGAAGACGTTGCTGAATTTCTTGATTATGCTATGACGCTAGGCGTAGAAGGTGCAACCATTGCGCCTGGATTCAGCTATGAGCGTGCTCCCCAACAAGATGTATTTATTAAAGGTGAAGACACCAAGAATTTGTTTCGAGGCATTTTTAAACTTGGCAAGAATCGTAACTGGAAATTGAATCATTCTACGCTTTATCTTGATTTTCTGGCGGGCAATCAAAGCTATGATTGCACTCCATGGGGTAACCCGACACGTAATGTGTTTGGCTGGCAGAAACCCTGTTATTTGTTGTCAGACGAGGGTTATGTGTCCAGTTTCCAGGAGCTTCTAGATGACACTCCTTGGGAGAAATATGGAAATACTAACAATCCAAAATGCGTGCAATGCATGGCAAACTGTGGTTATGAAGCAACTGCAGTTGAAGATATGTTGCAACATCCTCTGAAGGGATTACTTACATCTATCCGGGGTCCAAAGACTGTGGGAGCAATGGTAGCTGAGCCTGTTCCTAAATGGATAACCGAGGAATTAGAAGGACGAAATAAACTTTCTGGGATTCCTATCACAGTTGTACGTTAGCTTTCGTTGCTTAACAAGCAAATAACCAAT